>CAZZGM010000082.1:0-10252 GCA_964653955.1 uncultured Bifidobacteriaceae bacterium
TCACGAGCAGTGTGTTGGGCGCACCCTCGTGAAATCCGATCTCGTTGCGTTCCCATTTCCCCTGCCAGAAACCGGCATCCACGCGTGTTGTCCTCCCGTATCTGCCAGAACCGGCCACCGTTGAAATAACGTTCGGCCTTGTCGACCGAGGTATACAGCAGCAGGAACTCCACACCGCTGGCAGCGCGGCGGAAAACCCAGACATCGAAAACATTGGCAGCCAGGTGCATGCGGGCAGGCTCAGCATTGCACCAGCCGCCCACGGGTGCAACATGCGCGGCCCGGCGGACGGCACCGCGCGGCTCGACAATGCAACGACCGGGTAACGGAACGGATGGCCGTGATGAATCGCGCCGAGGCCGCCATCCCGCCTCTCGGGTTACACTGGACGGCGCTGCGGTGCGACATCGCACGCGGCATGGCAGGTGCCCCTCCTGCGGACACCGCCTGGCCCGCACGCGCCGGCTCAGCCCGTGCGCGCGGTGTCGGGCAGCCCAAAGGCACGCCGTGGAGCGTCTCAACGAACACTCAAGCGCGGTCATTGGCGCTCCACGCCGGTTTTCGGCCCGTTCCGAAGGAAGGGGCCCTTTAGAGATCGACCAGACGTCCACCAGAGATCTCCCGGAATGAAGCGACTCCCGTTCGTGTACCTGTCAATGCTGGCCGCGGCCGGCGCGGCCATACTGGTCGTCCTCCGCATGGGCGCCTCGCTGCCGCCGCCGGGCGGCGTCGCGGCTCCGGACTGGCCTGTAACCGTCGACGTCCCGACGTCACCCTCCGCGCTGATGGGCCTGCTTGGAACCCTCCATCAGAACCTCGATGGTCCGCTCGGCCACCTCTTCCTTCAGATGCTCGTCGTCATTGGCGTGTCGCGCACCATTGGCTGGCTGTTCTCACGCGTGGGTCAACCGACCGTCGTCGGCGAAATGGCCGCCGGCATCGTGCTGGGACCGTCGCTCTTCGGCCTCGTCGCGCCTGGCTTGTTCGCCTTCGTGTTCCCCACCAGTTCGCTGGACACGCTGCGCGTGCTCAGCCAGGTGGGCGTGTGCCTCTTCATGTTTTCAGTGGGCATGGAACTGAATACCGCCCACATCCGCGGCAAGGCGCAGTCGGCCGTAGCCGTCAGCCACGCCAGCATCGTCATTCCCTACCTGCTCGGTGTCATCCTCGCCTACAGCCTGTTCGATACGCTGGCGGCACCCGGCACCACCTTCACGGCCTTTGCCCTGTTCATGGGCATCTCGATGAGCATTACCGCGTTCCCCGTGCTGGCGCGCATTCTCCAGGAACGCGGCCTGTCGCGCACGTCGCTGGGCACGACCGCCATCGCGTGCGCCGCGGTGGACGATGTCACGGCGTGGACCATCCTGGCATTTATCGTGGCCGTGGCACGGTCGACGAGTCTCAGCATCTTCCTGCTGAATCTGGTGCTGATCGTCGTGTTCGTGGCGGTGATGCTCACGGTGGTGCGGCGCAGCCTGCCGCGCTGGCTCGACGAAGGTCCACGTGCCGGGCACGAACCTTCGGCCCGTACGCTGGCCATCATTGCCAGCGTAGTGGTGGCCTCGTCGCTCGTCACCGAGGTGATCGGCATCCACGCGTTGTTTGGTGCCTTCCTGGCCGGTGCCGTCATGCCCGACTCGCGGGCATTCCGTTCACGTATCAGCGTACGCGTGGAGAGCTTCAGTTCGGTGCTGCTGCTGCCGCTGTTCTTCGCCTTCACGGGGCTGCGCACGCAGATGGGCCTGCTCGGCGATCTCGACGGCTGGCTGATGTGCCTGTTCATCGTTGGCGTGGCCACGGCGGGCAAGGTGGGAGGCAGCGCCATTGCGGCGCGCCTCACGGGCATGCGCTGGCCGGAGTCGCTTCAGCTTGGCGCGTTGATGAACACACGCGGGCTGATGGAACTGGTCGCGCTCAACATCGGCTATGACCTCGGCATCCTCTCGCCGCGCATCTTCGCCATGCTGGTGATCATGGCGCTGGCCACGACCATGATGACGGGTCCGCTGCTTACGCTGTTTGGCGCGAGGCAGGTGGAGCAGCAACCGCTTCAGGAGCCGGCGCGGGCATAGACACACCGTCGGACGCGAACACGGCCATGTCCGTTTCGCCCAGCAGGCGGCTGGTGACCGCGCCTGCCGTCATCGACCCGCTGACGTTGACGGCCGTGCGGCCCATGTCGATGAGCGGCTCCACCGAGATGAGCAGGCCGGCCAGCGCCACCGGCAGGTTGAGGGTGGACAGCACCACCAGCGCGGCAAACGTGGCCCCGCCGCCAACACCGGCAATGCCCACCGACCCCAGCGTCGCGACCACGACCAGCGACGAGATGAACGACACGGACATCGGGTCCACGCCCGCACTCGGCGCAATCATCACCGCGAGCATGGCCGGATAGAGACCGGCGCACGCGTTCTGTCCAATCGTCGCCCCGAAGCTGGCGGCAAAGCTCGCCACCGCCGGCGACACCCCCAGCCGCGCCACCTGCGTCTCGACGCTCAGCGGAATCGCCGCGGCACTGGAGCGCGACGTGAACGCGAAGGTGAGCACCGGCCAGACCTTCCGGTAGAAACGCAGCGGCCCGATGCCGGTCATGGCGAGGATGGCCGCGTGCACCATCAGAATCACCACCAAGCCGACGTACGACGCCACCACGAATCCGCCGAGGCCAATCACATCGTTGACGTTGGAGGTGGCCACCACGCGCGTCATGAGCGCGAGCACACCGTAGGGCGTGAGACGAATGACAATGCGGACGAGACGCAGGATCAGTTGCTGGAGCGTGTCGATACCCTGAACGATGCGGTCGCCGACATCCGGCTTCTCGCGCCTGATCGACAACACCGCCAGACCCAGCAGTGTGGCAAACACCACAACGCCAATCACGGACATCGAGCGCGTGCCGGCCAGGTCCGCGAAGATGTTGGTGGGCACGAACTGCTGCAGCAGCGACGGAATATCGAGCCGATTGGCCTCGCCGACCTGCGCTTCGAGTGCCGTGCCGCGCTCCAGTTCGCGCGCGCCCCGTACCAATCCGTCGGCACGCAACCCGAACATCGACGCCATCCACACGCCAATGAGTGCCGAAATGGCGGTAGTCACCATCAGCAACCCCAGCACGCCGCCACTGATGGCACCGAGCGATCGAGCGTCGCCCAGCCGCGTGATGGCCGCCAGGATGGAGATGAGCACCAGTGGCGCCACCACCATCTGCAGCAGCCGTACGTAGCCGCTGCCGACCACGTTCACCCACCGGATGGTGCCGCTGATGGCGGGGCTGTCGAGCCCATACACCGCCTGCGCCAGCGCGCCCAGCGCCACACCCAGCACCACCGCCAGCAGGACGTTGGTCGACAGCGCCGCGCCTTGCCGCGCCCGGCGCGCCAGCCAGGCCAGGACCAGAGCGAAGACCACCACGTTGATCAGAACGGGGACATTCATGCGTGCTCCTGGGCCCAGACGAAAAAAGCCCTCCCCGTGCAGGGAGGGCCGGAACGTTCGACGCACATGACCGTCACGAGTCGACGGACGTCATGGCACACGCCACCCCGGCTCCCTCGACGGGGAACCGCTGCAACAACAGCAGCCGGGAGCGCAGGCATGAAGGGTCATGGTCACGTGAGCGGCGGTTACCGGCCAAACCGGACCCGCCATGCGTCTGATACGGTGCAGTCTAGCGCCGCGGCCCGAGCCCGTCAACGCGCCTCACAGGTGAACTGAGGGACTCATCCCGGAGCTCGCTCGAGTTGACCCCGCCAACGGCACGGCATTGTTCGAACAACGCTACTTTCTGGCCGATCGCCGCTGATTAAGAATATGTCGCGACGCGCCACATGAGTGAACTGAGCGACATCCCGGAGTTCCTTGAGCGGACTCCGCCAACGGCGCAACATTGCTCGAACAACGCCAATTTCGAGCCAATCGCCACTGATTGAGAACATGCCGCGACGCACCACATAAGTGAACTGAGAGGCTAAAACGCCTGGCCCAGGCTGAAGAAGAACCGGCCGCGCGGCTCGCCCGGACGGCCGTCCAGCACGAAGCCGTAGTCGCCGCGCAGCAGGAACCACGGCGTGCGGACCCGGATGCCGAGACCGACCGTCTCGCGGATGTCGCTGATCGCCCAATCGCGCAGCGTGCCGCTGACGCCGCCGATGTCGACGAAGCCGACGCCGTCCAGCATCCTGAGCAACGGGAACCGCAACTCGGCGTTGAGCACCAGCGTCGCGTTGCCGCCGGTCGGGATGCCGGACGCGTCGCGCGGGCCCAGCGACCCTTCCCCGAATCCACGCAGCGTCGTCCCGCCCCCGGCGAAGAAGCGTTCGGTACGCGGCACTTCCCCGCCAATGCCTCGCATCAGGCCCAGGCGGGCGCCAACCGCGAACACGAAACGTGGCCGCAGGATCTCGTGCGTGAGGCGCTCACGCCTTTCCGGCTCCAGCGCGAAGTACCGGAAGAACTGACCGTAGTAACGAAGAAATGCCTGGTCCGACCCGAGCCACTCGGGTGAATAGGTGAAGGCGTGCGCGGTGAACGAACCGCGCGTGGCATCGAGGATGTCGTCACGCATCTCGCGCGTGAAGGTGCTGGTCAACGGCGTGACCGTGACCGTTTCGTCGAGACCGCCAATACGATTGGGATCGAACGTCCGGGCCTGCTCGTAACTCAGCCCGTAGTTCCACACGTAGGAGTTGCCCAGCTTCCGTTCCTGTTGAATCGAGGCGCCGTACCTGTCGACGACGAACTCGGCGCTGGTTGCCGTTTCCGGTGTGCGTTCCTGCCGCGCGTAGAGCGACGCCAGCGTCTGCAGCGGCATCTGCCGCAACATCGGCTGGCTGACGTAGAGGCGCGCCTGACGGCGGCGGCCATCGTAACGCGCGCTCACACCCAGCACACGGGCGCGGCCGAGCGAGTTGTGGTTCGACGCATCGACGAGGCCGCCAAGCCCACCATCGGTGTCGAATGACAGTCCGTAACTGACCTGGAACGGCGGTACTTCGCGCAGGTTCACGCGCGTCTCGACCGGTCGCGTGCCGGCGGTTTCGGGCTGCTCGCGCTCGGGTGATTCCGGAGCGGACACATCCACCGGGGATGGTTCGACCGTCTCCGCCGGAACATCAGTCTCCGGTTGCGAATCGCCTCCGGCGGTCTCGCGCAGGATCTCGACCGACGAATAGGCACCCGTCTGATAGAGGCTGCGGCGCGAGCGCCCCACCGCGGCCAGATCCAGCGTCTCGCCTTCGTTCAGTTCCACTTCACGCCGGACGAACGGCTCGCTGGTCCGCTCGGTGCCGTTGACGTCGACGCGGGCCACGACGGACTTCCGGCCTTCACGCACGCTGATGGTCACGTCGGTCTCGCCGGTATTGCGATTGGCGTCGACGTCATAGCTGAGGCGCACATCGTTGTAGCCGAGACGCCAGTACACCTGGCGGATACGATCGAGCGATCGTTCCGCCACGATCGGCAGGAACGGATCGCCAACCAGAAGCGGTGCTTCCGCAAGAATCGCGTCGGTAGCCAGCGTTTCGTTCCCCGCCACGTCGAGCGTCCGGACGATGAAGCGGGGGCCTTCGTCGACGGGCACGACAATACGCGCGGTGGAGCCTTCGAAGACGGGCCGGGGCGTCTCGAGGCGGGCAGCGAGATAACCCTCTTCACGGTAATAGCGGCGCAGCAGTTCGGTCACCACCACCGGATCGGTGAGGAGGTCCTGCTCCAGGTGCTGCTCGCGAACGAGCGACGCGAGATCGTCGGACGGAATGCCCGCGGCACCATCGAAGCTGAGCAGCACACGATCGAAGCGCGGCCCTGGCTCGATGAAGAAGCGGACAAGACGTGACCCGTCGGCGCCGTCTTCGATGCTGTGCGACACCCGCGCATCGAGGTGACGGGTGGCGACGAGCCACTCGATCAACGCGTCGCTGCCGTCCTCCGCTCGCTGTGTGTCGAAGATGCCGCGCTGCCAGCGCGTTGCCACGTCTTCGCGGACTCGCCGCGGCGGGTCCGCCCCTTCGAACACAGGGCGCACGCGTGGTCCGGGGTCGATACGCACGGACGCCTGCACGGCGCCACCAGCCTCACCTGTGGATTCCTGCCTGGAGCGGATGCGCGCCTGCAGGTAGCCCTGCTCACGCAGGTCGCGCTCGATGCGCTCGACACCTTCACGGAAACGGAAGAAGTCGTACGGGGCGCCCTCGCGCAACTTGAGTCGGTCGCGGGCGGCGGCCTCGGTGTAACCGGCGCCGGTTTCAATGGACAGCGACTCGAGCGGCGGACGTACCCGCGCTACGCGCCGCGGCTCGGGCGGTCCTCCGAACCGGAGTTCGTGGCGGAAGTCCATCCGATAGGTGTTGGCGTCCTGCCGCAGCAGGCGCGTGCGGAAGCGGCGCGTGATGTCGTACTCAGCCATCCAGATCTGACGACGGCTGTCGGTGAGGGCAGTCGAATAGACGAGGCGTACCTGATCGGTCAGATCCTGTCCCACGGTCAGTCGCGCGATAGACTCGGCTTCGCCGGCAATGAGCGTCGGCTCCACACGCACTTCGCTGAGGCCGGTCGCCCGCTGCAACCCGCGGCCGAGCGCGGATCCGGCGCGGCCGGTCAGATACGACGTCACCTGTTCGCGCGCGACGTCGTACTCTTCACCGCGCATCTCGTCCAGCGTGCGGCCGGTGACGAGCAATGCCATGATGTCCGGCTCGGGCAGCGCAGGGTCCGACGTCAGTATCAACTCGGTGTCACCCACCTCACCCGTTACACCCAGCGTCACATCCACCTGCCGCGCGCTCGTCGTCAGACGAAGGTCGAAGGAGGGGACGATGCGTGTTTCGTCGAGGAAGGTGATGAGGCCGCGTTCCACTTCGTAGCGCCGTTCGTTGAGCGTGACCGACGAGCCTTCGAGGATTTCCATCTGTCCGGTCAGGCCCATGTCATACGGCGTGCCAACCACGCGGAGGTCCGTGGTGATCTCGGCCTTGGCGAGGTTGTTGTTGACCATGACGGGTGTCTCGGTCGTCACGGCGACATTCAGGCGTATCTGTTCCATCAGCGGGCTGCGCTCCTCCGTGAGGTCGAGGCCGCGTGGCCTGCCGATGGCGGCCAGAATGCCGGTGTCGAAATTGATGTCACCAGTGAGCCCGGCCTCGGCAACCGTCACGTCACCCTCCACGAGGATGTCGTCGCGGTCGGGCCTCACGCGCAGACGCACGTCAGAGAGGCTGCGCAGGTCGAGCGGCGCGGAAAACGCCAGATCATCCACCGACAGGGTGAGATCGGCATCGGCAATGCCCTCGTCGCCCAGCGTGATGTGGCCGCCCCCCTGGAGTGTGCCGCCGTTGACGCGGCCACCCACGCCCGACAGTGTCGCGGTGCGGTCTTCGAGGTCCAGACGGGCACGCAGGTCTTCCACGGCAACGCGTGGCTCATCGACAATCACCGACACGTCGGTCACTTCGGCAAAGCCGTTCACGCTCGGGTTGTCGAGCGTGCCCGCGGCGCGTACGTCGAAGCGCGCCGGGCCTTCCGCCCGCACGGCGCGGCTGAGCATCTGCGCAATGCCGAGATTGACGTTGCCAGTGACAGCTGCTTCCACGGTCCGCTCGCCGGTCAGTCCCGCCGACCCCTCCACGTTCACGGTTCCCGCGGATCCGGCGAGCTCCAGCGATTCGACGGTCGCCACAGCGTCGCGTACGGCAATGGCGGACGGCGCGGACTGCTGGAGTTCCAGCGTGTCGTAGGACACGGTCAGTGCGTCGAAGCGGAGACGCGCATCGAGCGCCTCGATCGTTGGAGTCGCGGCCTCGGCTTCCAGCGTGAAACCAATCAGGCCGCCCAGCCCTTCGGGCACACCCGGCACGGCGGCAGGGTTGAAGTTGGCCAGCCGGGCCGTCAACGTACTCGGCTCGGTCGAGGACGGGCGCTGGAGTGGCCAGTCGTCCGAAATGGCAATTGGCATCGCCCCCGAGGCCGAGAACTGCGCCGTACCCCAGTCGAAGTCGAATGCCGCCAGCGTCGCGCGCCCATCGGCCACCGACGCGTCGATGCGGAGGTTCGAAATTGGGATGTCGAGGCGCGGCGACAACACGAACCCGCGGTCGAGCGTCACCGTGCCGGAGGGATCCAGTTCCGCCAGTGTGCCGCCGACGTGTGCGTCAATCACCAGCGTGCCGTCGGCGCTCAGTGCTTCTTCGGGCGGCGCATAGGCGGCAAGCGATCCGAGCGCCAACGAGGCCTCGAGGCTGATGTCCGCCGATTCGGTCGCGTCCACGTCCACCGGTATGCGGCCGCTCACTTCGGCGCGCGAGTCGAGCGCCGTCACGGCGAGACGTTCGATGGACACCAGCCGGTCGGCGTAACGAATGTCGGCCGGGCCATCGGTGGTGATGGGCTGCCCCTGCCACGCGGCATCGAGGCTGTCGATCGTCACACCTCCACTGCCGGTCAGCGGATCGGCCGCCGGGCCATCGAACACGGCCGTGGCGCGAAGCGTGCCGGTGAGCGGTTCGAGCGCCTCGACGGGAAGGCGCGCCAGGTCCAGATCGTTCACCCGCACGTTGGCCTGCACCGGATACGGCGCATCGATGGTCACGGTGCCATCGGCTGCCACCGCGAACCGCGGGGCCTGCACATCAAAGCGCGCCACACGATTGGCAACCGAGACCTTCGCTTCGACGTCGCCGAGAACGTCGGCGTTCAAGCGCAGGTCACGCACGGCCACCGTCGCGCTGCCGCCGGGATCATCGATGGTGCCGCGCACGGAGGCTGCAAGTTCAATCCCGCCAGTCACCGCCGTGCCATCGTCCAGCCGCAGCTGCTCCACACGCAGGTTGTCGGAGCGCACCTTCAGGTCGACCGTGTTCGTGTCGATGGCATATGTCCCGGACGCTTCCAGCCAGCCGTCGCCTCCTTCCTGCGGCTTGTCGAGGCGTATGCGAGAGAGACGCACCATCTGATCCGCCAGCGCGATGTTGGCGTCGAGTGTGCCGAGCGGTTCGCCGTACACAATCAGCTCGTTCGCGCCAAACCGTACGTTGGCCTCCGGTCTCGATACCGTACCGCGCACATCCGCGTCCGCCGAGATGATGCCCGCGACGGGTGGCGGCGATGCCATGACAGCGCCGGTCATCACGGCAATATCGAGATTGCGCGCAGTCAGATGGCCCTCGACAGGCTGAGCACCATCGAGCACCACGCGGCCGGTTGCCTCGACCTCACCGTCCTGCCACGCCGCTCGCAACCCCTGCAACGTGACGACATCGTTCCCGTAAGCGGCATCGGCCGACACGGCGAGGTTCTCGATGACATCGACCGTCAGCGCGGGAGCGTCGAGCCGAAGGGATGCGGCAGGCGCGTCGAGACTGCCGGTAATCCGCACGTCGGCACGGGCCTGGCCGGCCACGGTCACCGCGGGTGGCGCCCTACCGGTCAACCGTGTGACCGCTGGAATGAGTTCTTCGACGGCGGCATCGATGCGAGCCGTACCTGACAGCGCGCGATTCGCCGCCAGCGTCGTGTCGGTCTGCAGGACCGCTCCCAGCGCGCGAAGACGCGCCACCAGATTCGTCCGTCCCGCGTCCGCATTGACATCGACGGTACCGGCGACGGGCACCTGCCGAGGCCGGGCCGGCAGCGCGTCGAACCTCAGCGTCACGCGGCCGTCCGCCTCCGTGTACTCGAGCCCGGGCATCGTCACCGTACCCGGCCCGCTGATCCGCGGCGCCACGCCGTACGGCGCGGCAGCCGCCGACGACTGGCTCGCGGCGCGCGGCTACCTGGTGCGGCGCGTCGGCGCCTACGGCTTCCCCAACGCGCTGCGGATGACCATCGGCACCGAAGAGGCGAACCGCGGCGTGGTCGCGGCACTCGGCGAGTTCATGAAGGCCTGAGACCATGCCCGAAAGACAGTTCGACCGGATCGCCCTCATCGGCATCGGCCTCATCGGCTCGTCGCTGGCGCGCGTCATCCGGCGCGAGGGACTGGCCGGCGAGATCGTCGTCTCCACGCGCAGCGCCGAAACCCTCGCCCGTGCCGGCGAGTTGGGGCTGGGCGACCGCTACGAGCTCGACCCGGCCGAGGCCGCGCGCGACGCCGACCTCGTCATCGTCTCCGTGCCCGTCGGCTCCTCCGGCGCGGTCGCCGCGCAGATAGCGCCGTCGCTCAAGCCGGGCGCGATCGTCACCGACGTGGGCTCCACCAAGGCGTCCGTCCTCGCCCAGATGCAGCCCCACATGCCGGGCCACGTCCACT
>CAZZGM010000083.1:0-8762 GCA_964653955.1 uncultured Bifidobacteriaceae bacterium
GGCCGGTGGACTCCAGCGCAACATGCAGAGTCAGGGTGGCCTCGAGTCGCTGATGGGCGCGCTGGCCGGTGGCCGCCACACGCAGTACCTCGACTCGCCGTCCTCGCTGGGCGCGGCCATGGCCGACGGCAACGGCATCCTGGGCCACATCCTCGGCAGCAAGGACGCCAGCCGCCAGGTGGCCACCCGTGCCGCGGCACAGACCGGCATCGACGCCGGCGTGCTCAAGCAGGCATTGCCGCTCGTGGCCGCGATGATGATGGGGGCCATGTCGCGCCAGCAGTCGAGCGCGTCACCGCTGTCCGCGGCGGGCGCGCAGGGCGGCGGCCTGCTGTCGATGCTCACCCCCATGCTCGATCAGAACGGCGACGGCTCCATCGTCGACGACGTGATGGGCATGCTCGGGAAACTGGGACGCTGAGGTTTGCACAGAGATATGGTGACGCTGGTGCCGGCCGCCTTGACTTGGCCGGAACCGGCTCTCCATAATGCGACCTAGTACGGACGACGCGATTCTCAGCCGCGGCACCCAGTCCTCCAACGATTCGAAGAGAGACCATGGCGCTCGAAGACCGCATCCGCTCGTCCGTGGACCAGGCCCTCCAGAGTCTCGTCGCCGACGTGCTGTCGGCTGCGCAAGACGAGGCCGCGCAGCAGGTTGCCGACACGGAAGCGCGGCTCACCCAGGAATGCGACGCCCGAATTGCCGCGCTCGAGGACGCGGCCCGCGAGCAGACCGCGGCAGATGTGCGCACCGCCGTGGAAGCGGAAACGGCACGAGCGGTGGGTGAGGCCGAACAGTCCTTCAACCAGCGCCTGGCCGAAGCCGTCGAAGCCGCTGCAGCCCAGCGCGTGGCCGATGCGCGCAACGAGTTCGAGGTGGAGCTCCGGACGGCCGTGACGGAGGCCGAAGCCCGCGCCGCCACCGCCACGGAAACGGCCATCGCACAGACCCGCGCCGGCGAACGCGAAGCGGAGATGGCCGGTATGGCCCGCCTGCTCGAAAGCATTCGTGGGCTCGATGGTGCCGCGTCTCTCAGCGAGGTGCTGGATGCGCTGGCGCTGGCGGCCGCCCGCGAAACGGCTCGTGCCGCGGTGGTCGTGCTCAAGGGCGAACATGTGGTCGGCTGGCGGCTGTCGGGGTTTGGCGCCCGCGACGCACAGCCCAAATCCATCGACCTGCCGCTGGCCGAAGCCGGCGTGATTGGTGCGGCGGTTTCCTCATCGCGCGCAGCCACTACCAGAGATGGCGGCCCGGACGGTCCAGGGTTCGAGAAGCTTCCCGATGACCGGATGGGCATGGCCATGCCGGTGCTGGTTGGTGGTCGCGTGGTGGCGGCCGTGTATGCGGATGGTGTGACCGGTGCTGCTCACGATCAGGTGGTCCCGAGCCCGTGGCCCGAAGCCATCGAGGTGCTGGCGCGGCACGCGGGACGATGTCTCGAAGCGCTGACGGCGCAGAAGGCAGCGGCCCCCACGAGTCCGACGAAACGAAGCGGCGTGCACGCGGTAGCCGGCGGCGGCGAAGGCGCCACACCGGGAGCAGGCGGATGACACGCCGGCTGGCGGCCGCGGCCGGTGTGCTGGCTGCGGCTGTGTGTCTGGGCACCGAACCACGTGCTCAGCAGGCCACGCGCGACGGTTCGGCGGACCCCCCTTCTCTCGTGCCGACGGCGCATCCCGCCGTGGCCGCATCACTCGATGGTCTCTGGTACGCGCCGCCCACGGGCCACGCCGTGCCTCCCCCCTGGGCTGCGCTCGCGCAGGGGGCGCGTCTGCTCGAAACCGACAACGATCCGGCGGCCGCCATGGCTCCGCTGACGACGGCGGTGCGCGCGGGTGGGGCGGCGGCCGACTACGCTCGTCTTTACCTGGGACGCGCACTGAACCTTCAGAAGCGATACGCCGACGCCGAAGCCGCGTTTGCTGCTGTCGTGGCGCGTCCGCTCGAAGGCGCGCTGCCGGAAGACGCCGCTCTCGGACTGGCGGAGGCTCGCGAAGGCCGCCGCGATTTTGCCGGTGCCGTGTCCGCGTACGAGCGCCTGCTGTCGGGGCGTGCGTCGGCACCGCAGGTAGCGTGGTGGCGGCTGGGCCGCGCCGCCGAAGAGGCGGGACTTCACGCCCGGGGCGTCGAGGCGTACCGCCGTGTCTATTACGACTATCCGCTGTCCACCGAAGGTGGTCTGGCGGAGGCGGCGCTGAAACGGCTCGGCGTGTACGACGCGCCCGTCGACGGTGCACGGGAACTGGCGCGTGCCGACGTGCTGTTCGGGGCCCGGCGCTGGGCGGCCGCGCAGACGTCCTATCGGAGGGCCGTGGACCAGATTGGCGGGACGGATCGCGAGCGCGCCATGCTGCGTGCCGCGGCGTGCGACGTGCAGCTCAATCGGGCCCAGCAGGTGCGCAGTTTCCTGCGGGCGCAGATGGACGGCCCGTTCGGAGAAGAAGCCGGCTTCTACTACGTGACGTCGTTACGCAGCGCCGGCAACGCCGACGAGTATGTTCGCGAGGTGCGCCGGTACGCGGACCGGCACCGCAGCAGTGCGTTTGCGGAAGAACTGCTGAACGCCCTGGCCACACATTTCATCGTCGCCAATCAGGACAGCCGCGCCGATGAGGTGTTCCGCCTGACCATCGAGCGGTATCCGTCCGGCCGTTTCGCGGAGCGCGCCTACTGGCGGTCGGGATGGTGGGCCTATCGCGACCGCAGGTTCGCGGAGGCAGCGTCGTTGTTCGACCGCGGAGCCGAGCGGTTTCCACGCTCCGACTACCGGCCGTCGTGGCTCTACTGGGGCGGCCGCGCCTGGCAGCAGGCCAAACGTACCGACCTGTCGGTGGCGCGCCTGTCCGTGGCTCTCACCGATTATCAGAACTCCTACTATGGCCGCCTGGCGCGCCGCCATCTCACGCCGGCGCAGGCCAAGGCCGTGTCGTCGCAGTTTGCCCGGCCCCCGGCGGCGGTGAAGCCGTTCCCCACACAGGACCGCGTTGCCGACCTGCTGGCCGCCGGGCTCAACCGCGCCGCCATTGGCGAACTGCAGTACGCGCAGCGTGTGTGGGGTGATTCACCGGCGCTCACGGCCACGCTGGCCCTGGCGTATCACCGCGCCGGCAACCTCCGGACGGGCATCAACACCATGAAGCGCGCCTATCCGCAGTGGATGGCGGTGGGCGGCGAGTCGTTGCCGCGCGAGATTCAGGAGGTCGTGTTTCCGCTGAACTACTGGCCGCTGCTGCAGAAATATGCGGCGGCCCACGGACTGGATCCCTACCTGGTGGCGGCGCTCGTGGCGCAGGAGTCGACGTTCGATCCGGTCATCCGCTCGTCCGCCAACGCGGTCGGCCTCATGCAGGTGCTGCCGTCGACCGGACGCGAGTTTGCCCGCAAGCTCAAGATGACCACTTTCACCCCGGCGCGGCTGACGCACCCCGAGACCAACGTGCGTCTCGGGACCGCCATCTTCACGCAGGCCGTCAAGCGGTTTGGCGGCGTCCACTTCGCGCTGGCGGCCTACAACGCCGGCGAACATCGCGTGGCGACGTGGAAGCGCGACCGTCCCGACCTGCCGCAGGACGAGTTCATCGACGACATCCCGTTTCCGGAAACGCAGAACTACGTCAAGCGCATCCTCGGTACGGCCGAAGACTACCGGCGCCTGTACGGTCCGAAGTAGCGCTGGAACGCGCACTCACACGGCAACGCGGCAACGTCGAGTAGCTGCCGCAACCTCTCGTGGCGACCGTTTGCCACGCGCGGCAATGGCGGACCAACCGCTCGTGATTTGCAGAGGCCTGCTCACTCCAGCCGATACAATCGCCGCTCACCATCGTCCTGCACGAGCCTGAGGGCGGGCGTGGCCGCCGCAGCGTCGACCACGGTGACGGGCAGGTCGGTGAGGTGCAGCACGACACTGGTCACGCCAAGCGTGCGCATTTCGTCCAGGACCTCCGGTGCCGGGAACTTACGCCAGCGCTCTGCACGGGCGCGGGCAGCGCGGCTCTCGAAGCCGCTGTAGCCGTTGACCAGCGGACGGAAGTGCGTGGTGGCGTAGACGAGATAACGGGCGTTCTCGCTCACGTGTGCGCCGCCAAACAGCGGAAACTCCACCACCGCGCCGTGGTCTTCGCCGGCAGCCAGGTGGCGGTAGATCGACGGCATGGGCGGTGTGGACACGAACCCCATGGGCGTGCGCAGTGCTTCGAGCGTGACCAGACCGATGATGAGCAATACGGCGGCTGGCCAGTAGGGTGAGGTGCGCCAGCGCCGCTCGAAGGCTGCCGTGGCAAACCCGGCCAGGATGGCCACGGCCACGAGTGCCAGAAATCCCCAGCGCGCGGCACCCCGGATGCCCTGCAGCAGCGGAATGTGTTGGTGCAGCCACGTATAGCCCGGCAGCGCGGGACCGAACGACAGCGCAAATCCCAGCGCGCCCATGGCCACGGTCATCCGCACGCGCGCGTCGCGCCACGACTGGCGTTGCAGCAGCGCGGCGGCCGCCAGCAGCGTGGCGGTGATGCCGGGGAACAACGCCGTGCGTCCATCGAACCAGCGGTGGCTCCACGTGTCGTAGTGCCAGCGTCCCGCGGTGCTCAGATAGTCGAGCCATCCAGCCGAGTAGAGCCGTACTTCGTCAATGGACCGCTCCAGGCCCAGCTCGCGGCTGACGACATAGTAGGGCCAGAGGAATGGCAGCAGGGCCAAGATGGCCAGTGCACCCGCGCCACACAGCGCGACGAACGCACTCCGGCGATGAGCCGGGAGCCACTCCGGCGCCCGCACGAGCGTGGCCACGATCAACGTGCCGCTCAGGAACACGAGCGTGTAGTTGGAGCACAGCGACTGCGCCACGAAGGTGGCCGCCAGGAGGAACATCGCACGGCGCAGGGGTCGCGACGACATGGGGTAGTCGGCAGCAGTGGAGGCCAGTACACGATCGAACGCATACAGCGTGAGCGGGAAAAACTCGACGTGCAGCGCCTGCAGATGGGCCAGCCGCGTGAGCAGGTGAGCGTTGAACGCAAACAGCAGACCCGAGACAATGCCCGCCGCGGTACTACCCGTCCAGCGGCGTACCACGAGACACATGGTCCAGGCCGACAGCGTAAAGCCGGCCAGCACGAGCAGGTTGTAGGTGGTGGGAGCGGACATGCCCATCCATTGCAGCGGCGCGCCAAGCAGGCCCGGCACGAACAGGTGTTCGGAGTAGGCGAGTGTTCGTGGTTCCGGGTAGAACATGGGCGCGTCGAAGAGCGCCAGCGGGGCTCGTGGCAGTGCGTGCGCCACCCAGGCAACGATCCAGGTGTTGAGGCCGGTGTCGTCGTTGTCGAGCCGCGAGAGCCCCGTGATGTCGGATGCCAGCGGCCATGTGTGCAACACGGCAGCGGCGGCAAACATCACCAGCAGCGCCAGCGGCCTGATGATCACGGCTGTGGATCCACGATGGCGTACAGCACCTGGTCGAATTCGTCCGCTACCACCTGCAGGCCTGGTGCTTCGGCATAGACGGCCTGAAGGCCGCGCGAGACGCGCCGTTTGTGCACCAGCACGTGCGTCACGCCAATGGCCCGGAGCGACGCCAGGCTCTGCGGTGAGGGGAACGTGGCCAGCATGCGCACGTGCGTCGCGTAGCTGTCCGGGGTGTAGCCGCTGTAGCCGTTCACCAGCGGCTTGAGGTGCCACGCGGAGTAGAGCACCGACGGTCCATTGTCGTAAATCATCTCGCGCGGCGGCAGCGGCAGTTCCAGCAGCACGAGGTCGTCGATGGCGGCCACGCGGTCGTAAATTTTCGGGATGCCCTCGTAGACGGTGAATCCCATTGGTGCGCGCAGCGCTTCCACGGTGACGAGGGCGGCCACGACCAGAGCGACGACCAGGCCGTTGCGCGGCGACAGACGCGCGCGCCAGGCGGCCAGCGTGAAGCCGGCAAGGACCGGCAGGGCCAGCAGCGTAAGCCAGCCGAATCGCGACACGACACGAATGCCCTTGAGCAGGGGAATCCACTCGAACGCTGTCTGATATCCGGGCAGGTGTGCGCCAAACGCCAGCAGCGCGCCCACGGCACCCACGGCGGTCACCATCCGCAGACGCGGATCGCGCCACGCCTGTCCGCCGAACAGCTGGACGGCCGCCAGCGTAGCGACCGTAAAACCCGGGAACAGCGCCGATGTCGCGCCGCGGCTGAGCGTTTCGCTCCACCAGCGGTGATGCCGCACGCCGCCCGTCGCCAACCACTCCCGCCCAGTGGCCGAGTACATGGCCACGTCATCGAACGTGCGGGTGAGACCCTGTTGCGTGTGTGCGAGCCAGTAGGGATACAGAAATGGCGCCAGCGCCACCGCCGAGACCACCGCCGTGAGGCACAACGCGCGAAGCTGCGGCACCTGCCAGGTCTCGCGCCGGGCGGCTGCGGCCGCCGCGAGCGCGATGATGGTCATGACCAGCAGGTAGTTGGAGGTGAGCGACTGTGCCACCGCCGCGGCGGCCAGCAGCAGTGCCCAGCGCGGACGCGGATCACGAAGCAGGTGGTCCAGGGCTACGAACGCCAGCGGCAGATACGGCACGTGCAACGCCTGCAGGTGACCAAAACGGACGAGCACGTGCGCATTGAACGCGTAGGCCAGGCCCGCGACGATGCCGGCTGTCTGGTCGCCGGTCCATCGCGCCACCACCCACGCCATGGCCCAGCCGCTCAGCGTGAAGCCGGCCAGCACGAGCAGGTTGTAGACGAGCACCGGATCCCAGCCCGCCCACGTGAGCGGCGCGCCCAGCAGCGCCTGCGGCAGCATCACTTCCGAAAACGCCAGCGTGCGCGGCTCGGGATGGAAGATGTTGCCGTTGAACATCTCGAGCGGCTCGCGCACGAGCGACATGCCCACCCAGGCAATCGCCCATGCGTTCAGAGCGGTGTCGGCGTTGTCGACGCGCGCCCACATCCCCGGCGCGCTGGCCAGCGGCCAGGTGTGGAGCACGGAGGCGAGGGCGAACACGACGAATGAAGCGAATGAACGATAACGCACGTCTTACCACTGGCGGCCGGGCACCACGGTCCCGGCACTCTCCACCTTAGTTCGGAAAGGCGACGATTTCGAAGAGCCAGACGTCGCCTTCCTTCACCAGCGGGCGCAGGAAGTTCCCGTAGTTGTCGAGCCGCTCGAGGAGGCGCTCCCGTGACCGCCGGTCGTACAGGTTCAGGTGGAACACCACGTAACGCGCGTCGAGCCGCCCCAGAATACGAAACGAGTCGCGCGTGGGGAACGAGCTCAGCGGAATCACCTGGTCGCGGAACTCCTGCGGGATGTGATCGCTGTAGCCGTTCACCAGCGGTTTCCAGTGCGTGGCGGAGTTCAGCATGTAGTAGGCGTGCCTGGGGAAATCCCTGCGCTCGTAGAAGTAGGGAAACTCCACCACCACGCCATGCGGCTGTACGGCCAGCGTGCGATAGGCCTCGGGAAACGGTGGCACCTCGCGCAGTGCCGTCAGGGGCGCCTGCATCAGTTCACCGGCCGTCAGCACGACCAGCGCCGTGGCCCATACTGCCGGACGCGACCGGCGCTGGAGGAACGTTCTGAGCGCCAGCGCGGCGAAGACGGCGAGACACAGCACGACGACAATGCCAATGCGGCCAGGCGCGCGGAGAAACGAAAACACCGGGATGGCCTTGTAGAACAGCGTGTACAAACCCGCATCCGGACCGAACGACAGCCAGAAGGCCAGCACCAGCGTGAGGCCATAAAAAATCAGCAGCTCGTGTTCGCGTCTGTTCCGTACGGCGTAGACGATGCCCGTCAGGCCAAGGACCATGGTGAGGATACCGGGGAACAACACCTCGTTGAACGGTTCGATCCAGCGCAGCCACCACCGGTGGGCCCACGCCGCCGATGCTACCCAGGCCCCCGTATCCGCCGAATACATCCGCGCATCGTCCAGCGTCCGGGCGAAGCCGGCGCCCTGCTGCACATCGAGGTAGGGAAGGAAGAAGGGCACCGTCAGCGCCACGCTCACGAACGCCGCCAGGCCGATGCCCAGCCAGTAGTCGGTGTTGCGCCAGAGGCCGCGCGTGGCCGCCAGCACCAGCGTGCCCAGGCCAATCATCAGGCCGGCAAAGATGCCGTAGTAGGCGCATGCCAGGGCCTGCAGCCACAGCAGCACGCCCAGCGTGACGGAGCGCAGCACGCCCGGACGGTCGGCCAGCCGGTGAAAGGCCAGCAGGCAGAAGGGAATACCGCCCGTGTAGAGCAACTGGATGTGCGCCGTGCGCGCGAAGGCAAAGGGACAGAACGCGTACATGACGGCCGCCACGGCGGCGGCGCCGCGATGGCCGGTGAGATGGCGCACCAGGTAATAGGCGCCGGCGGCGGCAATCACGAACGACAGCAGCGCCACGGCATTGTGCGTCGTGTACGGGTTCTTCGTGAGTGCCCAGATCGGAGCGCCGATGGCACCCTCGACGAGATTGGCCTCGGAAAACGCCAGCGCGTTGCGCTGCGGATGGAAGATGTTGGCCTGATACACCCCCACCGGATCGGTGGTGAGTGCGTGGGCCACCCACGACACGACCCAGATGCTCCAACGCCCATCGTCGGTATTGATGCGGCCAACGTGATCGATGCGGGCGGCCAGGGGGTGGGTGAGAACCGCGGTCAGTGCGCTTGCGGCGAGGACAACGGCCGTGGCCTCGGCGGCTCCCCGGAAACGCATTCGGGCCGTATGGTAGCATGCTCGGTCCTTCCGTCTGACGAATGGATCGCCTGCTCGAACTCAC
>CAZZGM010000083.1:8772-10060 GCA_964653955.1 uncultured Bifidobacteriaceae bacterium
CGATCACCGCGCTCGCCGAGCGCTCACACTTCTGGTTTCGCGGCTTCCGCTGGTTCCTGCGCCCCCTGCTGGCGCGGGCGACCGCGGGCCGGCCGCGAGGCCGCATCCTCGACTGCGGGTGCGGCACCGGCACCAACCTGCAGATGCTCGAGCCGTTCGGCGAGGTCTATGGCTTCGACCTCACCTGGCGCGGCCTCGAGTTCGCGCATCACCGGGGCCGCCGCCGTATCGCGCAGGCCAGCATCGGGGCCATCCCGTTCCGGTCCGGCACATTCGACCTGGTGACCTCGTTCGACGTGTTCCAGTGTCTGCCCGGACAGGTGGAGCGTGACGCCGCCGCGGAAATGGCGCGTGTGCTCAAACCTGGCGGTGCGGCGGTCTTCAACTTCGCGGCCCTCGAGATGTTGCGTGGCTCCCATTCCGCGTTTGCCGAGGAAGTGCGGCGGTACTCGCCCGGTCAGGTGCGGACGTTACTCGAAGGCGCCGGGCTGCGAGTGGAACGCCTGTCGTTTGCGTATGCCAGCCTGTTCCCGCTGATGGCGGCGGTGCGGGTCGGCCACCGCTGGCTCAAGGACGGCGATGCCGAGTCCGGCGAATGGGAAATCACGGTTCCGTCGCCTCCGGTCAACGGCGCACTGACGCTGGCGGTCGGCGCCGAAGCCATGGCTCTGCGCCTCGTGAACATGCCGTTCGGGTCGTCGTTGATGTGCCTGGCGCGAAAGCCGCACTAGCGGCGCTAGCATGACGGGCGGGATGTCCGACCGCATTACGGCTGTTGCGCTGGCCTGTCTGGCGGCCGTGGCCGCGTGGCTCACCGCCGGCGTACTGGCCGTCACCGACGCCGCCACGAGCACGCGTGTGGGCCTGCTGCCACCGTGGTGGACGCTGGTCGTCCTGCTGGTCGTCTTCGTCGGGGCCGTCCTGTTGGCGCGCGCCGGCGTGTCGCGGCTGGCGCCCCTGGCGCTGACCGGCGTCATCCTGTTGCCGTGGCTGCCGGGCCCCGTGCCGCCCGCGTTTCTGCTCTGGCACGGACCACTCGCTGTGCTCGTCTGGGGACTCGTGTTGCTCGGACTGCTGTCGCCCGTGTGGTCCTGGCTGTTTCGAACACGCTGGATGACGTCCCCACGTCAGGCACCGGTGCTGCTGGCGGTGCTGACGACAGGCCTGCTGCTGATGACCGCGTGGACCGTGCGGCCGGTGATTCCCTCGGGAGACGAGCCGCACTATCTGGTCATCACGCAGAGCCTGCTGCTGGACGGAGACCTTCGCATCGAGAACAACCATCGGC
>CAZZGM010000084.1:0-2925 GCA_964653955.1 uncultured Bifidobacteriaceae bacterium
CTTCGGATCTACCGCCAGGGGCAGCGGCGCCACCTCGTCGCCGGCCTTCTGCGCGCCGTAGACAACGGCCGGGATCTGCCCGGCCGCGCGGGTGCGGTTGTTTTCGTTCTTACCGGTGGTGGTGCGCTTGACGGCTTCCAGTACGGCTTCCATGATTGCCCTTCGCTACACGAACAACGACGAGACCGACGTCTCTTCGTGGATGCTGCGGATGGCCTGGCCCAGCAGCCGCGCCACCGACAGCTCCACGATTTTCTGGCACTTCGCCTTTTCGGGCGTCAGCGCAATGGTGTTGGTGATGACCAGCGTCTCGATGGGCGACTTCTCGATGCGCTCGATGGCCGGTCCCGACAGCACGCCGTGCACGGCACAGGCAATCACGCGCCCGGCCCCGGAGTCCTTGAGCGCCTGCGCGCCCTTCTGGATGGTGCCCGCGGTGTCGATGATGTCGTCCGCAATCACGCACGTGCGGCCGCGCACCTCGCCAATGACGTTCATGACCTCCGCCGTCCCATCGTCGCTGCGCCGTTTGTCGATGACGGCCAGCTCCGCACCCAGCCGCTTGGCGTAGGCGCGCGCGCGCTCGGCGCCGCCGGCGTCGGGGGCGACGATGGTGAGCTTGTCGAAGTCCTGGCGGGCCAGATAGTCGATGATGACGGGCGCCGCGAACAGGTGGTCGACCGGGATGTCGAAGAAGCCCTGGATCTGCGCCTTGTGCAGGTCCATGGTGAGCACGCGGTTGGTACCGGCGGCGCTCAGCACGTTGGCCACCAGCTTGGCGGAGATGGGCACGCGCGGCTTGTCCTTGCGATCCTGGCGCGCGTAGCCGTAGTACGGCAGCACCGCGGTGATGCGCGCGGCCGACGACCGGCGGAATGCGTCCACCATGATCATCAGCTCCATCAGGTGCTGATCCACCGGCGCACTGGTCGGCTGAATGATGAACACATCCGTGCCCCGGATGTTCTCGTCAATCTGGAACGACACCTCGGTATCCGGAAAGCGGCGCAACCGGGCCTGCCCCAGTCCGCAGCCCAGAAAATCCGCAATGCCGGCGGCGAGCTTGGGGTGCGCGCTGCCCGAGAAGACCTTCAAGTCACCGAAACCGCTGGGTCGCATGATGAAACTGGTTGGGGCGGAAGGATTCGAACCTTCGAATACCGGCTCCAAAGGCCGGCGCCTTACCGCTTGGCCACGCCCCAACACCACGGGGCAAACACGTATCGTATACGGGCGCTGGCCGCTCTGGCAACTGCCAAGCTGGGCGGACGCCGCTTCAGGACGCCGCGTAGCGGCCCATGCGCCAGTACTGCGCCCGCGTCAGCGTGCGGGTGACCGTCACCATCCAGTCCGGCCGCGCCAGGCCGCGGGCCGCCTGCCGGGCCGCCTCGGGACGATCGAACAGGCCGAAGACCGCCGAACCCGACCCGGACATGGCCGCCGACACGGCGCCGGCACGCACCAGCTGCTGCCGGATGCGCGCAATCGCGGGGTGGCGGGCCACCACGGCCGGCTCCAGGTCGTTCTGCAGCGTCCGGGCCCAGGCTGGCCAGCTCGCCGGCAACGGCCGCGCCGCCGGGCGTGGCCGCGGGCGCTGCACGCTCTCGTCGTGCCAGCGGTAGGCGTCCGCCGTGGACACGCCAAACGCCGGACGGACGAGCACGACCGACGCACGCGGCAGGTCGGCCAGCGGGTAGATGTCGTCGCCGCGGCCCAGACCGAGCGCCGTGCCGCCGACCAGAAAAAACGGCACGTCGGCGCCGAGGCGCGCACCGAGGCGGCTCAGCGTGGCGCCATCCAGGCCAAGCGCCCAGAACCGGTTGAGCGCCATCAGCGTGACGGCTGCGTCCGCGCTGCCGCCCCCCAACCCGGCTTCCGCCGGAATACGCTTCTCCAGGTGGATGGCCACGCCGCGCGGCCCGGTGCGGCCCAGTCGCGCGAACTGCCACAGCAGCACGGCCGCCTTCCACACCAGGTTGCGCTGGTCCGCCGGCACTGCCGGTGCATCGCAGGTGAGCACGAGCGGTCCGCGGGCAGGACGCACGATGACGCGGTCGGCCAGCGCCAGCGACTGGAACACGGTTTTCAGATCGTGGTACCCGTCCGCGCGCGCGCCCAGCACACGCAGGTCGAGGTTGACCTTGGCAAAGGCCGGCAACGATATCGCCTTCGAGGCCGGCGGCTTCATGGTTCGCGCAGGGGCGCCACCGCCCTGAGGTCGTCCAGCGTCATCGGGTCGGCGTCACCCGGCACGTCCACCGCAAACGCCGCCTCGTCGATGGCCGTGTTCACTTCGAGTTGCTGCACGCGCGCCTCGATATCCACCCGCCCGTCATCCGTGCGCAACCGCACGACCCGGGGAAACCCGTTCAGAAACTCACGGTAGTCCGCGCGCCACGCCCCGGCCTCCACGGCCGTCACCTGCCATCGGCCGTCCTGACGACGGAGGAGGACGGTGCGGGCGTCTGGCATCGTCACGCCGAGCCAACCGCCGGACCACGCCCGCCCGTCGGCGGCGGCACCGGCACCCACGCACGCCGTGAGCGCGTCGCGCAGGTCGTCGCCGCCAAGCGGCAGCCCGGTGAGCCGCTCCACCACCGCGGCCACCGGCGTGTCGCGCAGCACGCGGCGTTCGCGCGGCAGCAGTAGCGTGGCCGTCTCACTGCGCGCGGCCAGGATGAAGACAGGCGGACCAAACGGCGCCAGCCCTTCCAGGCGCACGTGTCCACCGGCGGCCAGACCCGCAATCACACGCCCGCGCATGCGCTCGTCTCCGGCCCGTCCACTCAGCGTCATCTCGAATGTGGTGGTGCGAAGCCCCTCACAGTGCGTGGTGGCCTGCACGAATGACGTGACCGCCTCGGCCGAGGGAGTGGAGGTGCCGGAGGGGCGTGGCGGCAGGCGGGCCGCGCAGGACACGCCGGC
>CAZZGM010000084.1:2935-9416 GCA_964653955.1 uncultured Bifidobacteriaceae bacterium
GTTCCGGCCCGGTCCTGCGGAACGGGCGCTTCAGAAATCGACGGAACAGCCCACTAGCGACGGCGCCGGCCATCCCGAATCTTCTGCTCGATGCCCGCGCGATTGATGGACTCGCCATCGCCGTCGAGCGCCCGCTGCCAGGCGGTGACGGCCTCCGTCCACTTGCCCTGCCGCGCCAGGACGTCGCCGTGGTGCTCCTGAATCACGGAGTTGGCGGGCAGCGCCTCGGCGGCGCGGCCAATGGGGCGGGCCGCCTCGTCAATCTTTCCCTGCTTGAACAACGCCCAGCCCAGGCTGTCCAGATAGGCCGGATTGTCGGGTTCCACCTTCAGCGCACGTTCGATGAGCGTGACGGCCTCGGCCGCGCGATCGGTCCGGTCGGCCAGCAGATACCCGAGATGGTTGAGCGCCGACGCATCGAGCGGATCGCGCTCGATGAGCGCCCGCAGTTCACGTTCGGCATCCGACAGGCGGCCGGCATCTTCATACAGGCTGACGCGGCGGAACGTGAACTCCTCGTCTTCGCCAAACGCGGTTTCTGCCTGCTCGATCACCCGAACGGCCTCGTCGTACCGCTTCTCGGCAGCGTAGGCATCGGCCAGCGCCAGCGCCAGTTGCGGGCTCTTCGACCGATCATCCGTCGCGCCTTCGAGCAGCGTGATGGCCTCTGTGGTGCGTCCCATGCGCGAGAGTGCCTGCGCGCGCAGCCGCAGCAGGCGCGGTTCGCCGGGCGACTGTCGAAGCGCATCGCCGGTGACCTGAAGCGCGCGGTCGTACTGCCGGGCGGCCACGAGCGCCTGCGCCAGATACATGCCGTACGCCGACTGGCTGCCGGCGTCGGCCACCTGCTGCGCGGACGCGAACACTTCGATGGCCGAATCGAACGCCCCAAGCTGCTGATGCGCCAGGCCAAGCTGTGCCAGGACCATGGCCGCGTCGCCCTCACGGCCGCTCGCGCGGCTGGCGATGTCCTTCGACAGTGGTGTCAGCAGTTCGATGACGTCGCGATACTTGAACTGCTCCGAGAGCACGCGCGCCAGCGCATTGATCGCAACCAGACTCGTCGGCTCGGCATTCAACATGCGACGGGCGACGGCCTCCGCTTCCGGATACTCACGCAACTGTCTCAAGGCCATCGTCTGCAGATACAGCAGCCGTGCGTCGTTCGGGCTGGCCTCGAGCAGGCCGGCCAGCGCGTCGCGGGCCTCTTCGGCGCCGGCACCGCCGGGCACGTTCAGGAGCGCCGTGACATGGCGGAGACGAAGATCGCGACTGGGGGTGCGCAGTCCCTCCACCGCCTGGCCGTATGCCCCCGCGGCCTGTGTCCAGCGCCCGAGCCGCTCGTAGAGTTCACCGAGCGAGACGAAATACCGCGGGTTGACGTCCGCGGCCTGCTCCAGCGCCCGCGCCGCATCCTCCAGACGTCCCTGCGACGTGTGGGCATCGGCCAGCAGCACGAAGGGTTCGGCTACGTAAGGTGCCTGCGACGCGACGCCCTCGAGCACGGTAATGGCTTCGTCCGTGCTGCCACTGCGCAGCAGCAGGCGGCCGTACGCAATCTGAAGGCTGAGATCGGTGGCCATGACGGGCGTGCCGCGAATGGCCTTGAGGTGTTCGATGGCCTTGGCCTGCAGCGTGGCGGCTGTTTCGCCCGGCGGCAGCGGAGCCGCACCATCGGCCCACGCGGCATACACGAGACCGAGAATCCGGTGCGCTTCGGAATTGTTCTTGTCGAGCGCCAGTGCCCGTTCACCCGCCGCAATGGCAGCCGGGCCGTCGTTGGAACGGGCATGGAGAGCGGCGCGTTCGGCCAGCAGATCGGCCGCCTCGGGATCCAGGGTTTCGGCCCGTCTCAATGCCGCAAGCGCCCCATCGAGGTCGCCTTCGGCTTCGAGCCGGCGTGCCTGGAGAAACTCGAAGTACGCCTGCCCTTGTCCTTCGGGCACAGCCGATGTCTGCGCCTGCGCCAAGGCCGGCACCGCAAGACACGTGAAGCAGACCGCAGCGACAACGCGCATAGGGCATCTTACCGCGTTGGCGGGCACCGCGGAGCCCGGCAGCCAATGACGAGACGCCAGCGGCACGGTATAGTGGTCGCATGCCTGTCGACCAGGAACTGCTGGAGATTCTCGCCTGCCCGGCCTGCAAGACACCGGTGCGCCTGGTCAAGGACGGCACGGCCCTCAAGTGCGACAGTTGTCACCGCGTGTATCCCATCAAGGACGACATCCCGGTGATGCTGGTAGACGAGGCAACGGTCGAGCCCTGACCCCGCGTCACTATCTTCTGGTTCGCCTCCGCCTCATTGGCGACGTCGTGTTTACGACGCCGCTGCCGGGCGCCATCAAGCGGCACGATCCCGGAGCATCCATTACCTATCTCGTGGAGCAGGCCGCGGCGCCCGTGGTGCGTCACCACCCCGCGATTGACGACATCGTCGTCGTGGACCGTCCGTCCGGATGGCGGCGGCTGGCGTATGACTGGACGCTGGGGCGACAACTGCGGCGCCGCCGCTTCGACGTTGCCATCGATCTGCACGGAGGTCCGCGCGCGGCCTGGCTCACACGCGCCTCGGGTGCGCCCGTTCGTATTGGGTACGACTTACCGGGACGCGCGCTGGCCTACACCACACGCGTGCCCTGGTCGCCGTCGCTGGTGCCACCCCGGCATTCCGTCCTGAATCAATGGGACCTGCTCGCGCCCCTGGGCATTGGCGCCGCCGACCCCGTTCGCGACGCCGTCTGCATGCCGCTGGCACCCGAGGCCATTGCCCGCGTGTCCGCACGCCTTGCCGGTGCGGGTGTGCCGGCCGATAGACCGGTGGCGGTGCTGCACGTGAGCGCTGGCAATCCGTTTCGCCGCTGGCCCGCCGAACGGTTTGCGCAACTGGCCGCGACGCTGGCGACCTGGGAAGCGCCACTCCATGTCGTGATTACGTCCGGGCCGTCGGAGGCAGATGCCGCCGCGAGTGTGGCCAACGAAGCACGGCGGCTGGCCGGCCCGGCGGATGCGTTCATCGTGCGATGCGGAGAGTTCGACCTGGAAGAACTGGCCGCGCTCGTCTCGCGCGCGCGGCTCTACATTGGCGGCGACAGTGGTCCCCTGCACATCGCCGCCACCACGCGCACGCCCGTGGTGGCGCTGTTCGGCCCGACACTGCCGCCACGATCGCTGCCCTGGCGCGATCCGGCCATTCCGTCCATTGGTGTCGACACCGGCCCACTGCCATGCCGGCCGTGTCACCAGCGCACGTGCGTGCCGGGCGACTTCCGCTGCCTCACGGGTATCACGGTGGATGCGGTCGCCGACGCCTGCCGCCGCGCACTGGCGGCGCGGCCCAACTGAACGCGCGCACTGTCGGCCATGCACGCCGGCGCGCAAAAAACCAAGTAAGCTGATCGCTCACTTTTCCATGGTGCCTGCGCTGCTGACCGGGAGCCTTGCCCGACATCGTGCCGAGCTCATCGGCCTGGCCGCCCTGACCGGGCTGGCGGCCACCATGGTCTTCTCCATTGCCGCGTCACAGATTCTTCTGGCCGCTGGCGCTGTACGCCGCCCTCACGCTGTTGTCCGCCGGGTTTTCGCTGGACCCGTCCGTCAGCGTGCCCGACTGCAAGCAGCTCGTGCTCTTTCTCCTCGTGCCCATCGTGTACGACTTCGGCCGCGGCGCCCGCGCCGAACGCCTGCTGGGCATCATCATCACGGTGGGCGCCGCCAGCGCGTTTGTCGGCATCGTCCAGTACGGCATCCTCAATTACGACAACCTCGGCCGCCGCATGCAGGGCACGTTGTCGCACTGGATGACCTACTCGGGCACGTTGATGCTGATCATCTGCGCCAGCGTGGCACGCCTGCTCTTCGGCTCACGCGATCGGCTGTGGGCGGCATTCGTGCTGCCAGCATTGCTTGTGTCGCTGGCGCTCACGCTCACGCGCGGCGCGTGGATTGGCGCCGCTGCCGGCGCGGCCGTGCTGCTGTTCATCAAGGACATCCGGCTTACCGCGCTCGTGCCGGTCGTGGCCCTGGTCGGGCTGCTCGCGGCACCCGAGCAGTTATCGACGCGCGTCAACTCCATTGGCGACATGACCGACCCCACCACGCGCGACCGTATTGCCATGCTGCAGGCCGGCGCGGCCATCGTCCGTGACCATCCGTTGACGGGCGTCGGCCCCGACATGGTGGGACCGGTGTATCCGGACTACCGGACGGCGTCAGCCGTGCAGGAGCACAACCCGCACCTGCACAACGTGCCGATGCAGATTGCCGCCGAACGCGGCCTGCCGGCACTGGCAGCGTGGACGTGGTTCGTCGTCACGGTGTTCATTGGTTTGTGGCGGCTGCTCCGTCATCCCGGCGCACGTCCGCTGGCCGCCGCCGCACTCGGGGCCATGGTGGCCATGCTGGCAGCGGGCCTGTCGGAGTACAACTTCGGCGATTCCGAGTTCCTGATGCTGCTGCTCGTCCTGATTACGCTGCCCTTCGCGGCAGCTCGCGAGACCCCTTCCGTTCCATGACTCTTCCGTTGCCCCCTCTGGGTGCGTCCCGCGCGTCGCACCTCATCATGCGCTTTGCCGCCAGCCGCGTGCTCGTCGTCGGCGACGTCATGCTGGACCGGTTCATCTTCGGCCGCGTCAGCCGCATCTCTCCCGAGGCGCCAGTCCCTGTGGTCGTCCACGACCACGACGAGTCGCGACTGGGCGGCGCCGCCAACGTGGCTCACAACATCGTCTCGCTGGGTGGCCGGACCACTCTCGTCGGCGTGGTGGGTGACGATGCGGATGCGGCACCGCTGGCGGCCGAGATGGCCGCACGTGCCGTGGACACCCACGCGCTCGTCACGCTGCCCGATCGCCGGACCACCACGAAGCTCCGCGTCGTCACCAGCCGCAACCAGCAGGTGGCGCGCGTGGACTACGAGACCGACAGCGATCTCGACGCCGCGTCCGAAGACGCAGTGCTGGCCGTCATCGACCAGCACATCGACGAAGCGCAGGTGCTGCTGGTGTCGGACTATCAGAAGGGTGTGGTGACGCGCCGCGTGATGGAACACCTGGTGACCCGGGCGCGTGAACGGCGCGTGCCGCTGCTCGTCGACCCGAAGGTGCCACACCTCGACTTCTACCGCGGTGCCACACTGGTCACGCCCAATCACGCCGAAGCCGAAGCCGCCTGGGGCCAGCGGATCCGGACGATGGAGGATGCGTGGGCGGCGGCGCGGCACCTGATGGAGCGCGCGGGCGTGGACGGTGTATTGATTACGCTCGGCGAACGCGGTCTGTGGCTGAGCGTGGGCGACGTGGACGGGTCACTGGCGGCCACGGCTCGTGAGGTGGCCGATGTCACTGGCGCGGGCGACACCGTCATTGCCACACTCGCCCTGGCGCTGGCGGCCGGCGCGCAGGTCGCCGAAGCCGCGGCCCTGGCCAACGAGGCCGCGGGCATTGCCGTTGGCCGCTTTGGCGCGGCCACGGTTACCGCCGCCGAACTCCGCGCGCGTTTTTCCTGACGCGCGCGGCCCGGCGACGGCGTAACCCCTCCGGTAACTGATTAGTGCCGGAAGTGCCGGCGGCCCGTGAAGACCATGGCCAGTCCGTGTTCGTTGGCCGCGGCAATCACCTCGCCATCCTTCACGGAACCACCCGGCTGCACGACGGCGGTGGCACCGGCTGCGGCTACGGCATCCAGGCCGTCGCGGAACGGAAAGAACGCGTCGGACGCCGCGACGCTGCCGACGAGCGGCGGTCCTTCGATGCGGCCCCAGCCGCTGGCCTTTGCCACCGCCACCTTCACGGCATCCACGCGGCTCATCTGACCGGCGCCAATCGCCAGCGTACGAACGGCGTTGGTGAAGATGACCGTGTTGGACTTCACGTGCGCCATCACGCGCCAGGCAAACCGCATGGCCTGCCATTCGGCCGGGGTCGGCTGGCGTTCGGTGACCACGCGCAGGTTGTCGGCCGGCCAGGCGTGGCGGGCTTCCATCACCAGGTCGCGTTCCTGGACGAGGAGCGCGCCCAGCACGGAGCGGATTTCGCGGCGCAGCGCCGCCGGGGCATCGAGGCTGGCCAGCGCGGTGAAGTCTCCCGTCACGACACGCAGGTTGGGCTTGGTGGCGAGGACGACACGCGCGCTCTCGTCCACACCGGGGGCTACGACCGCTTCGATGAACGTCGACACGATGGCGCGCGCCGTGTCTTCGTCAATCGCGCGGTTGAGGCCGATGATGCCGCCGAATGCAGCCAGCGCGTCGGCCTCGCGGGCACGGACGTACGCTTCGGCAATGGTGGCGCCGGTGGCCGCGCCGCACGGGTTGGTGTGCTTGATGACCACGGCCGCCGGCTCGTCGAACTCCACCACGATGCGCGCGGCGGCGTCGAGGTCCAGCAGGTTGGTGAACGACAGTTCCTTGCCCTGCAGTACGGCGGGTGCGCCCAGACCCGTGGCCGGCGACAACGCGTACCAGGCCGCCGGCTGGTGCGGG
>CAZZGM010000084.1:9426-9890 GCA_964653955.1 uncultured Bifidobacteriaceae bacterium
GTCGTAGGCGCCGGTGTGCGCAAACGCGCGGCGTGCCAGTTCGAAACGAAACGCCGGCGCAGGGCCGCCCGCGTTGTCGAGTGCCTCGAGTACGGCGGTGTAGTCGCCGGGCTCGACCACCACCAGCACGTCGCGGAAATTCTTGGCCGCGGCACGCACGAGGCTGGGGCCGCCAATGTCAATCTGCTCGATGAGGTCGTCGAACGGCAGTCCGGGCTTCGCGGCGGTCTCGACGAATGGATAGAGGTTGACCACAACCAGGTCGACCATGCCAATGCCATGCGCGGCGGCGGCGGCCATGTCGTCCTGGTGGTCGCGGCGGGCGAGAATGCCGCCGTGGATGTTCGGGTGCAGCGTCTTGACGCGGCCATCCATCATCTCGGGAAAGCCGGTGACGTCCGAGACGTTGACGACCGGGGGCACGGCCCGGGCGCTGGCCGACGCCGGCCTGCCGGTCGTCAACG
>CAZZGM010000085.1:0-2403 GCA_964653955.1 uncultured Bifidobacteriaceae bacterium
CACACCCAGGCCTCGGGGTTGATCGGCTCACCCACCGAGCCGAGCAGGCGCAGCGACGACAGGTCGCGGCGGGCCGGCCAGTCGATGCCCCACCGCATGAACGCACGAATGGCCGTCGGCGCCGTATAAAACACCGTGACGCCGTAGCGCTCGATGATCTGCCAGAAGCGATCTTTCTCCGGCCAGTCCGGCGCGCCTTCGTACATCACCACCGTCGCACCATTGGCCAGCGGTCCATACACGACGTAGCTGTGGCCGGTGACCCAGCCAATGTCCGCCGTGCACCAATACACGTCGTCGTCTTTGAGATCGAACACCCACTTGGTGGTGGCATAGCAGCCGAGTAGATAGCCACCCGTGGTGTGCACGATGCCCTTCGGTTTTCCGGTGGTCCCCGACGTGTAGAGGATGTAGAGCATGTCCTCCGAGTCCATCGGCTCCGGCGGACAGTCGAACGACGCGCCGTCCATCAGCTCGTGATACCAGTGGTCGCGCCCGGCGTGGATGTGCACCGGGATGTCGGCATAGCCGCGCCGCACGACGACAACGTGCTCGATGCTGGGCGTTTCCTCCAGGGCCTCGTCGGCCATCTGCTTCAGGGGCACGATGCCGCCGCGGCGGTAGCCGCCGTCAGCCGTCACCAGCAGCCGCGCCTGCGCGTCGTTGATGCGGTCGCGCAGCGACTCCGCGGAAAAACCGCCAAACACCACGGAGTGCACCGCACCAATCCGCGCGCATGCCAGCATGGCAATGGCCAGCTCGGGGATGAGCGGCATGTACAGCGCCACACGGTCGCCCTTGCCAACACCAAGGCCCTTCAGAACGTTGGCAAACTGGCACACCTGCCGGTGCAGGTCGAAGTATGTGAGCGTCCGCCGATCGCCGGGCTCGCCTTCCCAGATGAACGCGGCCTTGTTGCGCCGCCAGCTTTGCAGGTGCCGATCGAGACAGTTCGCGCTGACGTTGAGCTGCCCGCCGACGAACCACTTCGCGTGGGGAGGATTCCACTCGAGCACGCGGTCCCACGGCTTCATCCACTCGAGCTCGCGGGCGAACTCTTCCCAGAACGCTTCGGGGTTGGCCGCGGCCCGGTCATACACCGCGGGATCGTTCACATGGGCGCCGGCTCGAAACTCGTCAGAGGGGTCGAACGTCCGGTTTTCCTGCAGGAGCGCGTCGATTTCGGACATAGACCGGGATTATAGCCACCCGATCCCGGGCAGCACGTCCCCGCAGGGGGCCGGCCTGGCAAAAACCGCGGTTCGCGCGTCTCCGCCTACGACAGGCGGCTGCTACCCCCGTCAATGGACGGCGGGTCAATGGACGGCGGCAGTGGCGGCGGCATGAACGGAGGCGGCACCACGGGATCCGGGGGCGGCGGCGGTGGATTTTTCCTGAAGAAGAGCGCGCCGAACAAGCCGCCAATCATGCCGAATGTGCTGCACACCAGCAGTTGCAGGGTGAACCCGATGACCGCGGCAACCCCCAGGACCGGCCCACGCCGCAGGCTTTCAAGGAAGGTGCGCACTTCCGGCATGTCGCCGGCGTTGGAGATGGCCTGCTCCAGCAGCCCGGCCGGCATCACCGCCATGTTGAGGGGAATGGCTACGACCGTCCAGATGACGCTGCCGAGGGCCCCGGCCGTCAGCCCCACCAGTGCCCCATCGCCCAGCGTGATGGGCGCCGGCTGCTGTTGCTGCATCAGGTACGCCGCCAGCCCACCGCCAAACAGAATCCAGGCGCAGCAGCAGTTCGCGAGATTGATGATCGGCAGTGCCGACAGCACGCCAATCACCACACCGCCAAGCAGGGCTGGTTGGAGCATGAAGGATAATACTCCCTCACGCTGCCGATCTGGCGATGTGGCGATCTCGTGATCTGGTGATTGGTGAAGTCTCGATCTGGCGCTCTGAGCTGCCGGTGTCGCTCACCCGATTACGAAGCGACCCGATTGGGAAATCGCCAGCCGATCGCCCCCCCAACCGATCGCAACATCACCACATCACGAGATCGCCAGATCTTATCTAGTCGTAATACTCGAGGCCGAGGTGCGTGATGAGCTCTTCGCCCTTCATGTGGCGCAGCGTGTTCTTCAGCTTCATCAACTGAATGAACAGGTCGTGCTCGGGATAGACGTCCTTCGCGTGCATCGGCGCCTTGAAGTAGAACGACAACCACTCCTGGATGCCGCTCATGCCCGCGCGCTTGGCAAGGTCGAGGAACAGCGCCGAGTCGAGCACGATGGGCGCGGCCAGAATCGAGTCGCGGCACAGGAAGTTGATCTTGAGCTGCATCGGATACCCGAGCCAGCCGACCAGATCGATGTTGTCCCAGCCTTCCTTGTTGTCGCCGCGCGGCGGGTAGTAGTTGATGCGCACGACGTGCGAGAGATCTTTGTAGAGA
>CAZZGM010000085.1:2413-9842 GCA_964653955.1 uncultured Bifidobacteriaceae bacterium
AGATCGGGATAGAGGTGCGGCTGGAAGATGTAGTCGAGCGCGCTCTTCTTGCTCTCTTCCTTGGTCTTGAACGACTCGGGATCGTCCAGTACCTCGCCATCGCGGTTGCCCAGGATGTTGGTCGAGTACCAGCCGCGCACGCCGAGGAGGCGCGCCTTCAGGCCGGGCGCAATGACGGTCTTGATGAGCGTCTGCCCGGTCTTCATGTCGTTGCCGGCGACGGGCGCCTGTGTCTCGGCCGCCAGTTCCAGCATGGCGGGCACATCGGCGGTGAGATTCGGCGCGGCGTTGGCAAACGGGATGCCTTCCTTCAACGCGGCGTAGGCATACACCATGCTCGACGGAATGGCATCGTCGCTCTGCTCGAGGCCGGCTTCGAGGGCCGCCAGTGACTGATGCACCGGGCCTTCCTTCATGAAGACTTCCGTACTGCCGCACCACACCATCACCAGGCGGTCGCAGCCATGCTGCGCCTTGAACGCCCGGATGTCGGCAATCACCTGCTCGGCCAGGTCCTTCTTGTTACGGCCCTTCTTGACGTTCGGGCCGCTCAGGCGCTTGACGTAGCGCTGGTCGAAGACGGCCGGCATCGGCTTGATGGCTTCCATCTCGGGCCGCACCTGATCCAGCAGCGCCGGCTCCAGCACACCTGCCGTACGCGCGGCGGCGTAGCAGTCTTCTTCGAAGATGTCCCATCCGCCGAAAACGATGTCATCGAGCCCGGCCAGGTCCACGAAATCCTTGATACGCGGTGACCGGCTATCCGTTCGCTTCCCGAGACGGATGGTGCCCATCTGGGTCAGCGAGCCGATGGGCGGTGCCAGTCCCTTGCGGATGGCGGCAACACCTGCGATGGTCGTGGTGCTGACAGCGCCAAGACCCACGAGCAGGATGCCAAGTTTGCCCTGTGCCGGTGCGATGTTTACTGGCGTCTTCACAATCGGGCGATCTTATCATGGGGCCATGATTGGCCAGTTCCTGCGCACCGTTCGCCGTCAGCGTCAGATGGACCCGCTCCACGTGACGATGACGGGCGTCAGAATGGGCGAACGGTTCCTGTTGATTGGTTGCGACGACCGTTCCCTGCTGGGGGGCCTGGCCGCCAAGGTGGGCCTCAGTGGGGCGTGCGCGGTGGCGGCCTTCGACAACGACGCCGCGAATCGCGCGAATGCCGTGGCCGGAGACGTCGGCGCGCTCATCGACGTCCGCGTGGTCACGCCCGAGGCGCTGACGTTCGACACCACCAGCGTCGACATGGTGGTCGTCGACGACACGCGCGGGTCGTTCGCGCGCATGCGCGATGCCGAGCGACAGCACGTGCTGACCGAGGCACGGCGTATCCTCCGCGATGGAGGACGGCTCGAGCTCGTGGGGCGCGTGGTGGTCCCCGGCCTGCTGGGCGGCCATGTCACCCGTCCGGAAGGCTACGCCGCCGAGCCGCAGATGACGGGGGCCGGCTTCAAGCCCGTCCGGCTCCTGGCCGAAAAGGACGGGATCCGCTTTCTCGAAGGCCTCAAGAGCGGCGCCTGAACGGTCACCACGGTCAAAGTGGGCGGACGGGCCGGCCCTTTCGTCTCGTCTGCCTTGATCAGGCGACAACCAGCGTCCCCTGCGGAACACAGCCGCCTGGCCTGGCTGCTGCCAGGTTCGCAACACGGCCCGATTTTCCGGGCGTGATACACACATCGCTGATGGCCAGCAGCGGCAAGGGATTTGCGTTCAGCGCTGTCGCGAGATTGGCCATGCAGCCTGACGTCTATACCGCCGACGACATCGCCCGCGCAGCAGGAGTGCCCGAGACCTGGGTACGGCAGCTGCTGGCTCGCGGCGCAATCCGCTCGCTGGCTGCCGAGCTGCCGTCGGGCGCGCCCATCACGCCATCGCTCACGCAATTCGTCTCTCAGGCAGAGGCCGTGCGTGCGGTGCAGGCCCTGGCCGCAGGCCTTCCAGTGGCGCAACCGGTGGCGCCTGGCGATCTTGGGCGGCAGCTCTTCGGCGAAGCGCCGACTGCCGGGCGGGAGACCACCGTGCCGCTCGTCGTGTCATCCAGCCTGCACGGCCTTGCGGCGGCGGGCCTCCTCTTCGTGGGCAGCCTGACGCTGGCCACCGCCAACGAACCAACGGAGCCGCTGCCGCCGGCCGAACCCGTGCGGCTGGTCTTCATGGCAACGCCCGGTCCCGGCGGTGGTGGCGGTGGCGGCGGACTCCGCGCCCCCACGCCACCGGCACGCGCCGAGCGCAAGGGCACGGCCACCATCAGCAGCCCGGTGCCTGCGCGGAGGCTGCCGCCTCCTCCCGAAGCTCCCCCGCCCAGAGTGGCGGAGCCGCCACCCGTGCCACTGGACGCCAAGACCCTGCCACCAGTCATGGCACCGGTCGCCACCCAACCGGCTGACGCCAGGGACCAGGAAGGCGTGATAGCGCGGAACGAACCCGAGGTTCCCAGTGCGGGCCCGGGATCTGGCGGCGGCGCGGGCACCGGTGACGGCACTGGACTTGGCGAGGGCTCCGGCTCGGGCATTGGCGAAGGTTCCGGTGGCGGAACCGGCGGCGGCCCCTATCGCCCCGGCAGCGGCGTCGAACCGCCACGCCTGCTGCGCGAGGTGCGCGCGGAGTACTCCGAACGCGCCCGGCGTGCCAATCTCGAAGGCGAAGTGGTACTCGAAATCGTGGTGCGCAGGGACGGCACCGTCAGCGATGTTCGTGTGCTGAAGGGACTTGGCCTCGACCTCAACGAGCAGGCCATCCAGGCCGTACGTCAGTGGCGGTTCGCACCGGCCCGTCTCAAGGGCACACCGGTCGATGTCGTGGTCGAGGTCGCCGTCGAGTTCCGTTTGCGCTAGAGGAGGAGGCGAGGCATGGACATGCTGCTCATCGTTGTCACGCTGGTCTCGCTGCTGGCCGCGCTCGCCATGGCCTTCGTCACCTGGCGCACCACACAGGAAACGAAGCAGCGCGCCGAGGCGCGGGTGGCCGCATTGGCCGCGGCAGCGGGCGTCGTGCGGACACCCGATGCTCCCGACGCGCCGGCCGCCACGCCCATGCCGTCCGGAATCACACCACTCGTCATGGTCAACGGTCCCGCCACGCCTCCCACCCAGGTACCGGCAGCAAGCGCGGTCAGCCGGCCGCAGTCAACCGTTGCAGACGAGGTCGCGGTGTCGAGCGCGTTTCTCGCTTCGGAACCTGCACGGGAAGAAGGGCCGTCGCCTCAGCGCATGCTGGCCGCGGCCGCGGCGGTGCTGGGCATTGCCCTGACGGCCTTTGCCTGGGTTCGCATGTCCGACGCACCGGCGATTGCCGCAACACCGCCAGCCCTCGAACTGCTGTCGCTTCGCCACGAACGCGAAGGCGCCAACCTGTCGGTTGCCGGTCTCGTGCGCAATGGATCCCCGGCATCGGCAGCCGAACGAGTCTCGGCCGTCGTGCTCCTGTTCGATCAGGACGGCGCGTTCGTCACCAGCGCACAAGCACCGCTGGGGGACTCGAAGCTGGTGGCCGGCGCCACCTCGCCGTTCGAAATCAAGGTTGCCGCTCCGCAGGCCGTGGCACGTTATCGGGTGAGCTTCCGCACGGCCGAAGGTCCGTTGTCGCACGTCGACCGCCGCCGCGAACCAGCCGAAGCGGCCGCGGCCACGCTGGCCCGCTGAAAGGAGGACCGCCATGCGCGCCATGAACTTCCGTCAGGCCGTTCCCGTCGCCGTGCTGGCCGCGTTGCTGTCGGTCCCGGCCACGACAGTCCAGGGGCAGGAAGGGTTCCGCTTCCGCAGCGGCGTGGATCTCATCAACGTCACCGCAACGGTCACGGATCGTTCCGGCCGATTTTTCCCGGGGCTGACCCGCGACGACTTCCTCGTCTACGAAGACAATGCCCCCGTCGACATCACGCACTTCTCGGCCGAGCGCACCCCCGTCAGCCTGGGCATCGTCCTTGACACGAGTGGAAGCATGCAGGGCGACAAGTGGTCGGCCGCGCGCGATGCCATCGACCATTTCCTGCAGTTGCTCTCGGATCCCGACGATGAGTTCTTCCTCTATCGCTTCAGCGGCAGCGTGGATCTGGTGCAGGACTGGACCAACGACCGGCGAGCCGTGAGCTGGAGCCTCGGACGCGTGAACCCGAGCGGCGGCACGGCCATGTACGACGCCGTCGCCGAAGCCGTGCCCATGGCGCACGGCGGCCGCAACCGCAAGAAGGCCGTGGTGATCATCTCGGACGGCAACGACACGAGCAGCCGCACCAGGGTCAGCGAAATCCGGCAGCTCGTCCGGGAATCGGAAGTGCTGGTCTACGCGATCGGGATCGACGCGCAGGGGACGCCGACCTTCATTCCAGCGCCCCGCCCTCCCATCGGCGGCGGGCCGCGGCTGCCCATCCCGTTCCCCATTCCCGGCGGCGGACGGCCCGGCGGCTACCCGGTGCCATATCCCGGCTCGGGCGGTGGTGGCGGCTACAGCATGGGCGACCGGGTGAACGTTGCCGCACTGCGCGAAATCACGGATGACAGCGGCGGCCGTACCGAACTCGTCCGCGACCCACGCGACCTCGATCCGGCCACGGCCAACATTGCCGACGAGCTCGGACAGCAGTACTACATTGGCTATCCCAGCCCCGGCCACCGCGACGGACGGTGGCACACCATTCGTGTCGACGTACGCGATCCGTCCCTCCGCGTCCGCGCCCGGCGTGGCTACATCGCCACCCCCTGACACACACCCCAACCGGACGATGGCCACGGTCCCTTTCCGTGGTCACTTCCGGCTGGTACAACCTTCGCACTGGTCTCCCGCAGGAGGCGGGAACCATGACGCGCATCATCCCGGCGTTGGTTGTCACGCTCGCGCTTGTCGTCACACCAGTGGCCCACGCTCAGTCGACCGTTCCGGATCGGCTGCTGTTCGATCACATCGCGAGCCAGGTGGAGCGCTACACGCAATACACGGTTTTCGACAGCGTCACTGCATCGGTAGACAACGGCCACGTGATCCTGGCCGGTTGGGTGACGATGGCTTACAAGCGCGACGATATCGAGCTTCGCATCAAGCGGCTGGACGGTATCCGGACCATCGAGAGCCGCATCGAGGTGTTGCCCTCCTCCATCGACGACGACCGGCTGCGTTTCCGCATTGCGCGTGCCATCTACGGAAACTCCATGTTCTGGCACTACGCGTCGCTGCCAAATCCGCCCATCAAGGTCATCGTCAATGACGGCCACGTCATCCTGGATGGTGTCGTTGGCAGCAACGTGGAACGCGCGCTGGCCCGGTCGCTGGCATCCGGGTTTGGCGCCTCGACCATCAGCAATCGTCTGTGGACGGATACAGAGGTGCGTGAGCGCCTGCCGGAGTCCGGGGTGCGCTGACCGTCAATCTGCCGGATCGGATGCACCGCGGCGTTTGATGAACCAGACGAACGCCACGAACGTCACGGCCACGAGCACCATCATTCCGCCAAACAGCAGCAGCGTGTTGGCCAGAATCGACGCGCTGGCCATACGCACCTCGATGTCGATGGGCACACCCCGCAGGCGTTCGGCGAGCGGCTGTTCCCACGCGATGATGTTGCCGCGCTGGATGGTGCGTGACGGCGAGTTGTGGAACAGCACGCGGCTGGGAAGATGCAGGCGGAACGCCACCAGCTCCTGCCCCCGCCAGCCGGCATCACCGATGTTTCGCCCCGCAGCCTCCCCGACGCGCTGACGATAGGACGTTTCGTCGGTACCCACCTGAAGCTCGTACGACGACCAGGCAAACGGTGCGGCCTGCGACAACTGGTTCACATCGTCCACTTCCAGCCGGAGGTGAACATAGCGGCGGCCATCGCGGCGCGACGTGCTGACGTTGGCCACACGCGCAACCGGATCCCCTTGCGCGCGCGACTCACTCGCGTGCGCCTCGAACGCCGCACGCACGTCCTGCCGGTCGAACCGTGCCCGTGGGTCCAGCGGCAGATCGACGCCGCGCAGCGCCACCAGGGCCGGAACCGCGGCGTTCACATACACGGTGGCCGACCCGTCGAGCCGCACGTAAATCTCTTCTTCGTACTCGTACTTTCGGGAGAGCGGATTGGCCGTGCAGGCCACGACGAGCGCCAGCGCACACGCCACCAGACAGGCCCGGCGGGCCCGAGCACCCGACAGCGGGACGGTTCGCGCAACCACGACCAGCGATCATACCTGACGCCTGCTTCCGGGCAGACCGATCGAGGTGATACCTTGGCGAGGCCGATGACCCGCCCCACTCTTTTCCTGATCGACGGCAGCAACCAGATGTATCGCGCTTACCACGCGATCCGCGGACTCACCGGCCCGGACGGCCGCTCGACCAATGCCGTCTACGGGTTCGTGACCATGTTGCGCAAACTGCTGGCCGACCATCAGCCGTCGCACATTGCCGCATCGTTCGATATTGCGACAACGACGTTCCGTGCCCGCCTCGATGCCACGTACAAGGCCAATCGCGCGCCGATGCCCGACGACCTCAAGGAACAGATCCCGTGGGTCCACGAAGCCTGCGAGGCCATGGGCGTCCCCATTTTCACCGCCGAAGGCTTCGAAGCCGACGACGTCATCGGCACGCTGGCGAGAAAAGCCGCCGCCGAGGGCTTCGACGTGGCCATCGTCACGGGCGACAAGGACTTTTTCCAGCTCGTCGGCGATGGTATCCGCGTGTACAACCCGCGCGACGAGGGCACGTGGTTCGACGAGGCCGGCGTACGGGACAAGTTCGGTGTGAGCCCGGCGCAGGTAGTGGACGTCCTGGCGCTAATGGGCGACTCCGTCGACAACGTCAAGGGCGTGCCGGGTATCGGCGAAAAGGGTGCGCAGTCGCTGATTGCCACCTACGGTTCGCTCGACGCGCTGCTGGCCGGCGCCGCCGAAGTACCGCAGCGGAAGTATCGGGAAGCACTCCAGGCCCATGCGGACGATGCGCGGCAGAGCCGGGAACTGGTGACGATCCACACGGATGTGGATGTGCCGTTCGACGCGGAACGCTTCCGGTTCCGAGGCGCGACTGCGGAACGCTGTTATGCGCTGTTCTCCACGCTGGGTTTCCGCTCGCTCGTCACGGAGTACGCGCCGACCGCCGTGTCGGTGGCAAAGGACTATCACGTCGTTGCGTCACTCGACGAGTTGGAGACGCTGACGCGCGAACTGGCACAGGTGCCCCGCATGGCACTGCGGCTCATTACCGACGGCACGGCACCTGTTCGCGCCACGCTGGTGGGCATTGCCCTGTCGACGGGTGCCCGGCAGGCGCGGTACATCCCGGTGGGCCATCAGGGCTTCATGGGTGAAGGGTCGCTGGATCGTACGCGCGCGCTCGAGCTGCTGGCGCCGGTGCTGTCGAGCGCGTCGGTAGCCAAGGTCGGACACGACGTCAAGGCCGATATCATCGTGCTTGCCCGGCACGGCATCGAACTGGGCGG
>CAZZGM010000086.1:0-1929 GCA_964653955.1 uncultured Bifidobacteriaceae bacterium
CGCTCGGGCCGCTCCATGAAGCCGACCTTGCACCTGGCGATGAGCGACTCGGCCCGGGCCCGCGCGTAGCTGGTCATGATGGAGAAGATCAGCGCCAGCGTCGCCACCAGCACGTAGTCCTTCCGTCCCAGATCCGCGTAGAGCCAGATGAGGCCCGTGAAAAGGGCCAGGTCCGAGAAGCGGTCCAGCGTCGAGTCCCAGAACGCGCCGAACCGCGACTGTTTGCCCGTGATGTGCGCCACCTTGCCGTCGATGAAGTCGAAGATGTTGGCCACGACCATCACGACGCCGGCCAGGATGAAGCGATCCACCGCCAGCGCCCAGGCGGCGGCGACGTTGATGAGAACGCCAATCAGCGTGAGGACGTTGGGGTGGATCCCGAGGGCTACGGACGCGTTGATGATGGCCCGCAGGGGGAACATGCAGATGGCGCCGATGGCGCCGGTAAATGTCATGGGAGAATTTGAAGATAGCGTAGTCGATGCCCATCCATGACCTCAAGGACCAGATAGCACGCCTCCCGGAACAGCCCGGCGTCTATCTGTATGCCAACCGGGCCGGTGACACCATTTATGTGGGCAAGGCACGCAGCCTGCGCGACCGCGTCCGCAGCTATCTGGGCGCGTACGGCAGCAATCCTAAGACCGATGCGCTGCTCGACGAGGTCACCGCGCTGGAGGTCATCGTCACCGACTCGGTCGTCGAGGCGCTGGCGCTCGAGAACAATCTCATCAAGCAGCGGTCGCCGAAGTTCAACATCCTGCTGCGCGACGACAAGAGCTACCCCTATCTCCAGTTGACCACCGGCGAGGCCTTCCCGCGTGTGCTGGTGGCGCGGGCCGTGGCGCGCGACGGCCATTTTTATGCCGGCCCGTTTCTCCCCGCCAAGCTGGCACGCCGGGCCATGAGCCTGACGCACAAGCTGTTTGGTATCCGGTCGTGCAACGAGATCATTACCGGAGAGCGTGGCCGGCCGTGCCTGGAGTACGACATCAAGCGATGCCTGGCCCCGTGCGTCTCCGGTCTGTGCAGCCAGGAGCGCTACCGCCTGGCTGTCGCCGACACGCGTCTCTTTCTGGAAGGCCGCAATCAGGAACTGGCCGCGCAGCTTCAGACGCGCATGCTGGCGGCGGCCGCCGCCGAACGGTTCGAGGAGGCCGCGGCGCTGCGGGATGCGATGCGGACCGTACAGGCCCTGCGCGATCGTCAGCAGAAGATGGCGACGCCCGAGTTCGGCGACCGCGACGTCTTCGGCGTCAAGACCGGACCAGGCGGAGCGGTGGTGCTGGTGTTCCAGGTTCGCGGCGGACGCGTGGTGGAGCGCGTGGAGTTTGCGGCCGAGGCCGGCACGGATACCACGCGCGACGCCAGCGTGCTGGCGGCGGCGCTGCAGCAGTTCTATCTGGACCAGGATCCGCCGCCCGAGGTGCACGTGCCGGAGCAGCCCGACGAAGCCGACGCGCTCGAAGCATGGCTGGCGGCGCGCGCGGGGAGGAAAGTGCGCCTCGCCGTGCCGCAGCGGGGTGACAAGCGCGGCCTGCTCGACCTGGCGCGGCGCAATGCCGACCTGACCTATCGGACGCAGTTCGACGGCGGCGCCACGGCGCAATACGACGCGCTCGAAATCATCCAGGCGGCGCTGCGGCTGCCCGAACTCCCCAGGCGCATCGAGTGTTTCGACATTTCCACCATTCAGGGCAGCGAAACGGTGGCGTCCATGGTGGTCTGCGAGGACGGCCGGATGAAGCGCAGCGACTATCGGAAGTTCCGCGTGCGCACGGGGGCGCCGGCAGAGGGCCCTGAGAGGCCCCCCGCGCCGGCCGCTGCTGTCGCCGTGTCAGACCGCTTCCTGGCCGACTTCGCGGCCATGGAGCAGGTGGAAGACATCCGCGCGGCGCTCCGCGCCGGGGCGGACAAGGTGTGCATCAA
>CAZZGM010000086.1:1939-2744 GCA_964653955.1 uncultured Bifidobacteriaceae bacterium
AGGTGGTCCGGCGGCGATATGCGCGGCTGCTGGAAGCGGGCGGCCCGTTTCCGGACCTGATTCTCATCGATGGCGGCAAGGGACAACTGAACGCGGCCTACGCCGCGCTCGAAAGCGTGGGCCTGTCGAACCTCGTCGCGATTGGGCTCGCCAAGAAGGAGGAGCTCGTCTTCACACGCGACAGTGACACCCCGCTCGCGCTGGACCCTCACGGCCCCGCACTGCGCCTGCTGCAGCGTATCCGCGACGAGGCGCACCGGTTTGCCGTCACGTTTCATCGGAAAGCACGCGCCATGCGCGACCTTCGGTCGGAGCTCGATGCGGTGCCTGGTGTGGGACCGCGGCGGCGGAAGACGCTGCTCACCCGTTTTGGCAGCATTGCCGGTGTCCGCCGCGCGTCGGTGGAGGAACTGTCCTCGGTGGTTGGCGCCAGGGCGGCGGCGGCCATTGTCGGACATTTCGCCCGAGGTTAGCGGGCCCGGCTGGTCGATTCCGCACCCGCCCGCTCCGCAGGACCGGGCCGGAAAGGGCGTTGAGCGCCAATGGCGCACGAGGGCCTTGGTTAATACGCTCCACTAGATGGTATATTTCGGGGTTCTTGGCCGGCGTCGACTTCGCTCAGATCTTCGTGCTCATGGCCGTCCTGGTGGCTTCGCTCTCGGTGCACGAGGCGGCGCATGCCTGGGCGGCGGATCGGCTGGGCGATCCCACCGCGCGGCGGCTCGGGCGCCTGTCCCTGAATCCGGTGGTCCACGTGGACCCCATCGGGACGCTCGTCTTTCCGCTGGTGGCCATGTCGACCGGT
>CAZZGM010000086.1:2754-9812 GCA_964653955.1 uncultured Bifidobacteriaceae bacterium
CGAAGCCCGTGCCGGTGGACCTGCGCCACTTCCGTGCGCCGCGGCGCGATTTCGCGCTGGTGGCGGCGGCGGGGCCGGCCAGTAACCTCCTGCTGGCCGCCATGGGGGCGGCACTCGTGCCGCTGGTCGGCAGTTCCGAGGCGGGCATGGGCATGCCCCTGATGGTGCTGCTGCGATTCGTGCTGCTGAACGTGCTGCTGGCCGTGTTCAACATGGTGCCCGTGCCGCCGCTGGATGGTGGCAACGTGCTCATGGGACTGCTGCCGGCGGCCGGCGCTCGTGTGGTGGACCGCGTGCGGCCGTGGGGTTTCCTGGTGCTGTATGGCCTCATGCTGTCCGGTGTCCTGTCGGCCATCATGCGGCCCGTGCAGCGATTCGTTCTGGATTGGCTACTGTGACTGAACGGCAACGTGTGGTGTCGGGCATGCGCCCGACTGGCAAACTGCATCTCGGGCACCTGGTGGGGGCCCTCGAGAACTGGGAACGCCTGCAGGCGTCCTACGACTGTTTCTATTTCGTGGCCGACTGGCATGCGTTGACGAGTCACTACGCCGACACGGCCGACATCGTCTCCAACGCCATCGACAACGTGGCCGACTGGATAGGCGCGGGGCTCGATCCCGAGAAGAGCGTCTTTTTCGTCCAGTCGTTGGTGCCCGAGCACGCCGAGCTCTATCTGTTGCTGCAGATGGTGACACCCATCCCGTGGCTCGAACGTGTGCCCACGTACAAGGAGCAGATGGAGCAGCTGACCGAGCGCGATCTGTCGAGCATCGGCTTTCTGGGCTATCCGCTCCTCCAGGCCGCCGACGTGGTCATCTACGGTGCGCACGTGGTGCCGGTGGGGGACGATCAGGTGCCGCACCTGGAGCTGGCGCGTGAGGTGGTGCGCCGCTTCAACAACTTCTACTTCCCGGTGCCCGAAGGCGCGCCGGCGCGCGGTCTCGTCGAGCCGCAGGCGCTGCTCACGCCCACGCCGCGCCTGCCCGGCCTCGACAACCGGAAGATGAGCAAGAGCTACAACAACACCATCGACCTGTCGGATGACGCGGAGACGGTGAAGCAGAAGGTCCGTCAGATGTACACGGATCCCAAGCGTGTGCGTGCCGACATCCCCGGGACGGTCGAGGGCAACCCGGTGTTCATTTATCACGACGCGTTCAACCCGAACGTGGCGGAGGTCGAGGATCTCAAGACCCGCTATCGCGCCGGGAAGGTCGGCGACGTCGAGGTCAAGACCAAGCTGGCCGCGGCCGTCAACCAGATGCTGGATCCCATCCGCGAACGCCGCGCGGCCGCGCTGGCACGCCCTGGCTATCTTCGAGAAGTACTGGTCGAAGGCTCACGCCGTGCGCAAACGCTCGCGCGCGAGACGATGGAGCAGGTCCGCGATGCGGTGCGTCTGCGCTACTGAATGTCCGTGACGGCCATGAGCGACGAGCAGCAGGGCACCGGCACGCCAGACGACGGGTTCGAGTCTCAGCTCGACTCCATCCGGATCAAGCTGCAGTCCTTCGAAGGACCGCTCGATCTGCTGGTGCACCTGATCCGCAAGAACAAGGTGGATGTCTACGACATTCCCATCGCGCTGATCACCCGACAGTACCTGGACTATCTCGACCTCATGCAGGAGCTCAACCTGGATATGGCCAGCGAGTTCCTGGTGATGTCGGCCACGCTCATCCACATCAAGAGCCGGATGCTGCTGCCGCGGCCCGAAACGGCGGCCGGCGATCCCGTGGACGAGGAAGATCCGCGCGATCAGCTGGTGCGCCGGTTGCTGGAACACGAGCGGTTCAAAGCGGCGGCCGAGCTGCTGCACGAGCGCGAGACCATCCGCAACGCGCAGTGGACGCGTCCCGACGCGCGCGTCGAGGCCATTGCCGGCGAGGAATACGAACCGGAGCTGGAAGTCGATCTCTTCGGTCTGCTGTCGGCGTTCAGGTCGGTGCTCGAGCGCGCCCGCGAACGGCCGCCCGTGCCGCTGCCGCCTGAAGAAATGTCGATCGAGGCGCGCATCGAGCAGCTGCTCGAGCGGTTGTCGGAATCCGACGCCTGCGGCTTCGAGCAGTTGTTCGAGGACGCCGCGGACCGCCAGGGGCTCATTGTCACGTTCCTGGCACTGCTCGAGATGATCCGGCTCAAGCTGGTTCGCGTATTCCAGAGTGCACAGATGGGAGAAATCCGGGTGTACAAGCGCGCGCGCCCGCAGGATGCCCCGCACCCGATTCACGATCCCGAAGACGAGTACAAGGCGCATCATCCGCCGAAGCCGACTGACGAGAGCACACCGGAATGAGCACTGACGAAACTCGAGACGAGGGCCAGGAGCCCGAAGAGGTGGCGGCCACCCCGACGGCTGACGACGCCGGGTGCGGTTTCGGCCCCGGCGTCGAGGCGGAACCCGTGCCCGAAAGCACGCCGGACGATGCACCCGCTGACGATGCTGCTGATGAGGGCGGCGTGACCGCTGAAGCCGCAACCGATGCGCCGGAGGAGGCGGCGCACGGCGGGGAGCAGGCCGAACCGCTGGATGCCGCCGACGCCGTAGAGATACCGGCCGAACTGTCGCCTGACGATGTGCTGGCTGATGCCGTCGAGATGGCGCCGCGGCTCGACCTCGGGCAGATCAAGGCCATCGTGGAGGCGCTGCTGTTTGCATCGCCCGAACCGCTCACGCCAAAGACACTGTTCAAGCTGCTGGCCGACGAACCGCGCGAAGACGTCGTGGCTGCCATCGAGGCAGTGCAGCATGACTACGAGTCACGGCCTGGCCTGCAGGTGGCCGAAGTGGCCGGGGGCTTCCAGATCACCACGCGTTCCGAATTGCACGAGTGGGTGCGCCGCCTGTTCCACGAGCGGACCACGCAGAAACTCTCCGTCGCCGCGCTCGAGACCTTGTCGGTGATTGCCTACAAGCAGCCGATTACGCAGGCGGAAATCGGCGAAATTCGTGGCGTCAACGCATCGGGCGTCTTGTCGACGCTGCTCGAGCGGCACCTCATCAAGATTGTCGGCCGCAAGAACGTCGTGGGGCGGCCGTTCCTGTACGGCACCACCCGCGAGTTCCTGATCCGCTTCGGGCTGAAGGACGTGTCGGACCTCCCGAAGATCGAGGACATGGCCCAGCAGCTCGGGTTCGAGCCGCCGTCCGTCCTGATGGAGCGGCCCGTGTCCGAGGACATGCTGCCGCTCGAAGAGGACAGCGGCGAGGTGGCGGCTGGCGAGCCGCAGCCGGATCAGCAGGATCAGGACGGTTGAATTCGTAGCACGGGAGGAACCCGATGGATCTCGGACTGACTGGACGTAACTGCGCGATTACCGGAGCCAGCCGCGGGATCGGCCGGGCCATTGCCCTCGGGCTTGCTCGCGAAGGCGCCAATGTCGCGCTCTGCGCCAGGCAGGAGGGGCCGTTGCGTGCCACGGTGCGGGACATCGAGGCATGTGGCGTGGCCGCCTGCGGCGTCGCGTGTGACGTGTCGGATGCTATCGCGCTGACTTCGTTTCTCGACACCGCACGCGCGACACTCGGAAGTGTCGACGTGTTCATCCACAACGCCTCGGCGCTCGCCCGTACGCCAGATCTGGATGCCTGGGACGCCAGCGTCGCCGTGGACGTCATGCCCGCCGTGCGCGGGTGTCTGCAGGTAGTGCCGTGGATGCGCGAACGGGGTGGTGGAGCCATTCTGCTCGTGTCGTCGATCTCGGGCATCGAGGTCGCGCCGACCCCGGACTTCGCCTACTCGGCAGCCAAGGCTGCGCTCATCGCCTACGCCAAGAAGCTTGCCGACCACGAAGCGCCGCATGGAATCCGTGTCAACGCAATTGCCCCGGGTTCGATCGAGTTCGACGGTGGCATCTGGGCGGGCGTCAAAGAACACATGCCGGAACTGTATGCCAGGGCCCGGGGTTCCATCCCGTCGGGCCGCATGGGCACACCCGAGGAAGTTGCGGACACGGCGGTCTATCTCGTTTCCGCACGGGCGCAGTGGGTGACCGGTGTGTGCGTGGCCGTCGATGGCGGCCAGCATCGCGGCATCCGTTGATGTTGCCGGTGCCGTCCGGCACGCGGCGACGCTGCCTGTGAACTTCTGCACGCGATCCGTCGTCTTGGCGATGAGACAGGAGGCAGCGTGAGAGGAACCATCCGCGATCTCAGGCATGCAGTGCGCCAGTTGTGGGCGCGCCCCGGGTTCACGGCCGTGGCCGTGCTCTCGCTGGCGCTGGGGATGGGCGGCAACGCCATCATCTTCGCGTTCGTGGACGGCATCGTCCTGCGTCCGTTTGCGTGGCCGGATGCGGACCGCGTGGTGTCCATTGGCGTTACGTTCCCGCGCGTCTCGAGTGACGAACAGTTCATCGAGGCGTGGTCACCGGCGGAGTTTCTCGACATCCGGCGTGGCCGGAGCATCCAGTCGATTGCGGCGTTCGACCTTGGCAACCGCAACATCTCTGGCGGCGATCGGCCGGAACGTGTACTGACCGGCCTGGCGCTGGCCGACCCGTTTGGTCCGTTCGGTGTGCGCCCGGTGCTGGGCCGCGGTTTCACCGGCGACGAACTCCAGCCGCGCGGGCCCGACGTCGCCATTCTCAGCCATCGTCTCTGGCAGGGGCGGTTTGGCGGCGACCCCTCCATCGTCGGACGTTCCGTCAATGTCAACGGCACGCCAACCGAGGTCGTGGGCGTGATGCCGCCCGAGCTCCTGGTGCTGGGCGTGGACCTGTGGATTCCATGGGCGGGTGATCCCCTTGAGGTGCCGCGCAACCGCCGGCAGTTCACGCTCATCGGCCGCCTGGCGGCCGGCGCCACGCTCGAACAGGCCAATGCGGAGCTCGCGGCCCTGGCCGGGCGGACGGACACGAACTACCGAGCCGTGCACGAGGAGTATGAAGGTGTGCGGTTTGCGGCCACGCCGTGGGCTCAGGCGCTGATGCGTGACGTCCGTCCGTGGGCATGGCTGCTCGTTGGCGCGGTGGGCCTGGTGTTGCTGATTGCCTGCGTCAACCTCTCCAATCTGCTGCTGGCGCGGGCCACGATGCGGCAGCGCGAGGTGGCCGTGCGGCTGGCGCTTGGCGCCCGTCGGCTCGACGTCGCGCGTCTCGTGGTGACCGAAGTGTTCGTACTGGCCGGGCTGGGGAGCGCCGCCGGCCTCTTGCTGGCGCGTGCGGGCCTGCCGGCGCTGATGAGTCTCGTGCCGCCTCCGCTGAATACGCTCGGTCTGAACGCGGCCGTGAGCGATCGCGTGCTGCTGTGGATGGTGCTGCTGACCATGGGGGCGGTACTTGCGGTGGCGCTGGTACCCGTGTTCCAGATGGCGCGGTCGGCGCCGCAGGATTCGCTTCAGGGCGGCAGCCGTGGCGCGACTGCGTCGCGGGCCTCCAGCCGGTTGCGCCACGCGCTGGTGGTTGCCGAAGTGGCCCTGGCCGTGATGCTGCTGGCCGGAGCCGGCCTGCTGCTGCGCAGCTTCGCGAAGCTCCAGAACGTGGAGCTGGGTTTCAATGCGTCGAACGTGCTGACGATGCGCCTCACGCTGCCGGCGGAGAAGTATCGCGGACCGGCCATCAACGACTTCTTTCAACAGCTCGTCGAGCGTCTCGAGCAGACGCCCGGTGTCCGCTCCGCGTCCGTGGCGTCGCAGTTTCCGCCCCAGGGACCGTTCTCCACCCCCTTCCGCATCGAAGGTTCGGGCACGGCGGACACGGCTCTGCCCACCGCACTGATCACGGCGGCCAGTGATGGCCATCTCGCCACGCTGGGTGTCCGCCTGCTGGCGGGGCGTGGTCCCGCGGCAACCGATCGCCGTGAGACGCCGGCGGTGGTCGCCGTCAACGAAGCGTTTGTCTCACGCTATCTGCCGGGAACGGATGCGATTGGAGTGAGGCTGCGGATGGGACCTGCGGACCGCTTGTCGGAGCCCATGGAAATCGTCGGCGTCGTTGCGAGTACGCAGAACCGCGGCGTTGGTGCTCCGGCCGCGCCGGAGATATTCGTGCCGCTGCACCAGCAGTTGAACAACCAGCTTCACGTGCTGGTGCGTGGCGACGCGTCCGCGTCGGCGCTGCTGCCGGTCGTACGGCGGCAGATTGCGGAGCTCGATCCCGACCAGCCGATTTACGCCGTGCAGACGCTTGAGGACGCCGTGGATACGGCCACGCTTGGCCCTCGCGTGTCACTCATCCTGTTTGGTGCGTTTGCGTCGGTGGCGCTGACACTGGCGGCACTTGGCATCTTCGGGGTGATGTCGTATGCCGTGAGCGCGCGGACGCAGGAGATTGGCGTACGCATGGCCGTTGGTGCCGATCGGCGCGCGGTCGTCGGCCTCGTCCTTGGAGATGTCGCGCGCCTGGCGGGCGTTGGGCTGGTCATCGGCCTTGCCGGCGTCGCCGGAGTAGGCCGCTTCGCGCAGCGGATGTTCTATGGTGTGCAGCCCACCGACCCGCTCACCATGGGCGGCGTGGCCCTGGTGCTCGTGTCGGTGGCGTTCCTGGCGGCCTGGCTGCCGGCACATCGTGCCAGCCGTGTGTCACCGCTCGCGGCGCTTCGGTCCGAGTGAGGCACTGCGGTCGCGCGGCGCCGGGCGCGGCAGACGGCGGGCCTGCCGCGGTGACTGCGACTGTGGCTGCGGCTGCTTGAGCGCACGGACTTCAGCAGCCGTGAGATCGCGCCATTCGCCCGGGCGGAGATGCCCCAGAGTCAGTGGTCCCATCCGGACGCGTGTCAGTGAACGCACCGGATGGCCAACGGCGATGCACATCTTCCGCACCTGCCGGTTGCGGCCTTCGTGCAGGGTCATCACGAGCTTCGTGGTGAGACCGCCTGCCTTCACCACCGCGCCGCGACGGACCTCGGCGCTCGACGTGCGTCGCCCGTCGATGAACACACCGCGCCGCAGCTTCTCCATGGCCGCATCGTCCGGAACGCCGGCGACGATCACTTCGTATACGCGCTCCACCTCGTGACGCGGGTGGGTGAGCTGTTCGGCGAGGTCGCCGTCCGAGGTGAGGAGCAGCAGGCCCTCGGTGTCGTAGTCCAGGCGTCCAACCGGGTAGATGTAGCC
>CAZZGM010000087.1:0-8772 GCA_964653955.1 uncultured Bifidobacteriaceae bacterium
GCAGCATCGGCCCGAGCGCCGCGCGGCCATCGCCGCGGCGTGAGTACGGCGTCTGTCCGGACCCCTTCAGTTGAATGTCGAAGCGGTGCCCGTTCGGGGTGAGTTGTTCGCCGAGCAGGATGGCGCGACCATCGCCAAGCGCGGTGAAGTGGCCGAACTGATGGCCGGCGTAGGCCTGCGCAATGGGCCGCGCACCTTCAGGCAGGGCATTGCCGGCAAGAATGGCGGCGCCGTCCTCGCTACCCAGCACGTCGGCGTCGAGTCCCAGCGACGCGGCCAGCGGTGTGTTGAACACCACGAACTGCGGATGGCGTACCGGCGCGGGAACCACGCGCGAATGGAACAGCGCCGGCAGCCGTTCGGCGTAGGTATGCTCGAGCCGCCACCCGGCCCGGGACGCCAGGCTCGACTCGTCGACGGAGGACGGCACGTTCGAGGCCGATCCGGGCCGCTCGTTCATGGGGTTGCCTCGGCAGCCACGCGGGCAATGGTTTTGTCCACGAGCCGCTGGAAGGCGTCGATGGCCTGCTCGAGATATGGCTCGGGCGTGTCTTCTTCCTTGCAGTGCGACAGCCCGCGCGACGAGTACGCGAACATCATGACCGCGGGCATCAACCGGCCCATCTCCACCGCGTCGTGCAGCGGGCCGGACGGCAGCCGCGGTGCGTGGCCGGCGACTTCCTGCACCGCCTCTGCACAGAGGTCCACCAGCGCCGGATCGAAACGCGCGGGGGCAATACGCCACACGCGCCGCCATTCCACCGTGACGTCGTTGCTCCTGGCGGCCTCTTCGGCGGCATGTCGTGCCTGCGCCAGCGCCTCGGCCAGGATGTTCGCGTCCAGCGCCCGCTGGTCGAGCGAAATCTCGCACACGCCGGGTACCGCCGTGACGATGCCGGGTTCGACGGACACGGTGCCAACCGTGCACACCAGCCCGCCTGATGGTCCTTGGTCTGAACGGGCCAGCCGGCGTGCGATGTCGCGGCAGGCAAGCGCGGTTTCGGCCGCCGCCAGGAATGCGTCCTTTCGCATGCTGACCGGCGTGGATCCGCTGTGCGCGGCCTGACCGGTAAAGCGCAGCACATGACGCTCCACGCCGTAGGTGCCGATGACGGCCGCGACCGGCAGGTTCATCGACTCGAGCACCGGACCTTGTTCGATGTGCAGCTCGAGATACGCGCGCGGGTTGCGAGCCATGAGCTGCGCCTTTGCCGACGGCATGCGGTCCAGGTCCACGCCGTGTTCGGCCAACGCATCCACCAGACGCAAGCCCTGCTTGTCCGTCAGGTGACGGACCGTGTCGGGCACGAGGCTGGCACTGGCACCGGAGGATCCCAGAAGGCTGCGCGAAAACCGCGCGCCTTCTTCGTCGGCAAAGTCCACGACGGCCAGCGTGACCGGCAGTGTCTGCTGCTGGTAACGCCGCAGCGCCTCGATGCCGGCCAGTACGCCCAGCGGACCGTCGAGCCAGCCGCCGTTGGGCACCGAATCCAGGTGCCCGCCAATGACCACGGTTCTCGACGTGGCGCCCGGCAGGACAATCCAGTTGTTGCCGGCGGCGTCCATCTCCTGCCGCAATCCCATGCCGGTGACAATGCCGTCGAGCCACTGCCGGGCTTCACGCCACACCGGACCCCAGGCCACGCGCTGCGCGCCGTTCTCGTCGGACGTGCGGGCGGCCAGATCCTTCAGGTTGTCGATGACCGTGCGTGTGCTCACTTGCCGATCATAGGCCCTCGGCGCCAGAATGAGGGCCGCTCTTCACAAGGGACCACCCATGCACCCACATCGTTCGATCGTCGCGCTCGCGCTTGCGAGCCTCGTGCTTTCCGTTGCGGCTCAGGCGCAGGCGCCCAGGCGCGTCAATCCCATGGTCGCGCTGCACGAGCAGGGGCTACCCGTTTTCGGCATCACGCATCCGCCCATCGTTCCGCAGATGCGCCGCGGGCCGAACGCGCCGCCAGCCGATACGCCCCCGCCTCCCATGCCGTCGCTGACGGAGGCGGCGCGCGACACGATGGCTTACGCGTACGCCGACTTCGCCTACGACAACTACTCGGCGGCCAACGCCGAGCGGTTCCTGGGCTACATGGGCGCCATGCTTGCCGCCGGTGGTTCGGTGCGCGAGCATGCATTCATTTCCAAGGTGCCCATCATCCACACCGACCCGGCGGCTGCCACGGCGCGGATCGTCGAGCAGTTGAATGCCGGCCACGTGGGCGTGATGCTGCAGGAAGTGGAGAGTGCCGACGAGGTGCGCACCGCGCTTGCCGCCATGCGCTTCAAGTCGAAGGGCGGTACGCGGCAGGATGACGGTATCGGACTGGCAGCGGCCTACTGGAAGATGAGCGAGGACGAGTACCGCGCGAAAGCGGATCCGTGGCCGCTCGACAAGGACGGCGAGCTGGTGCTGTGGGCCATTGTCGAAAGCAGGAAGGGCATTGCCAACGTCCGCGAGATTGCTGCCGTTCCCGGACTGACGGTGATTGTCGTCGGCGCCGGCACGCTGGGCGGTGTGTACTCCACCACCGGACCGGATGGTCAGCGCGTGCGCGACGAAGAAGGCTTCAACGCCGGCGTCAACGCCATTCTTGCCGCATGCCAGGAGTTCAAGGTGCCGTGCAGCCACCCGGCCAACAACCCGGCCGAAATCGAGTCGCTGATGAAGCGCGGCTTCACGGTCTTCACCATGCAGGCCCGCAATCAGGACGGCTTCGACGCCATTGCCACCGGGCGCCGGCTGGCCGGACGCCCGGTTCCCACGTCGCGATAAGGGACGTGCAGCGCTATGTGGATGCCGGCGGATCCATGCCGGCCCACAGGTTCATCGTGTTCAGCTCGGCGTGCCCGCAGGCCTTGAGGTAGAGGAACAGCTGCGTGCGGTATGCGGCACACGCGCAAATCACCTGATTGACGATGAAGAAGCCGCGTGTCTGCTTCTGGCCGAAGAGGTCGACATCGGCGCGGAAGTCCTCGTCCGACATGTCGGCCAGCATCGCTTCGTAGAAGCCGGGATGCGCGGCAATGGCCGCCACCGCGTGGTCGAAGTCGTGATCCTCGGAGCCCTTTTCGGCCGCCGTCCAGGCCGCCGTATCGAAGCGCCCGGTCTTGCCGACCTCGAGCAGCGCCGGGCCCATGATGGTCAGATACCTGAGTAACTCCAGCGTGCTCCGCTGCCCGGGCGTGGGCCGGTAGTCGATGTCGGCGGGCGCAACCTTGTCGGCCAGATGCAGAAGGATGCGCACCTCGTTCTGGAGGGACGCAAGCAGTTCGGACTTGGTAAGGACCATGACGTTGACTCTCTCGTGATGAAGGGAAGGCCGAGAATACCACGCGGCTTCGCGTGTGGCCGGCTGCCGGTACTCAGGCGACGTGGTCCAGGATCTGCTCGAGCAGCCTGGCCGTGCCTCTCAGTGGCAGGTTGCTGATGTAGACGTGTCGCGCACCCAGCTCGCGCAGACAGCGAACGGTGCGCGCGCAGATTTCCGCGGGCGACACGCCTTCGGCAAACTCCCGTAGGAGATCGTCCACGGGCACCGGCAGAAACTGGCTGAGCATGCGCAGCGTCTTCTCGTTGGCGCTCCGGTAATAGAACACGCCGAACACGCCAGGGATGTCGAGCCCGCGCCGCGCACCTTCTTCGAGAAACGCCGCCACTTCCGCGCGCTGATGGTGCGACACGATTTGCGTCAGGAAAAAGTCCGCATGCGCTTCAGCGTCCAGAAGGAACCGCATCTGTGCCAGCGGATTGGCCACCGGATTGGCCCAGCCGCCCAGTTCGAGTGACGGATGCCGCTCTTTCAGCACCTTCCGCAGTTGCCAGGCGTGCTCCACCACACGTGGCCGGCCGACGTGTTTGTCGCCGCCCAGCACCACGAGCGATGGAAACCCGTGCTGCACGGCCTGGTCGGCATAACCCAGGCAGAACTCCATCGAATGTTTGGCGGTGAGGAACGGCAGGATACGCGGCCGCGGCACCGACTCGCCGAGATTGGCCACGAGGTGGCGCAGGTTGTTTTCTTCCTGCGCGCCAACGGCGCTGTCGGTGAGCATCACACGCACGTCGTGGCGGGTGAGCGCGCGGACGGAATGATAGAGGTCAATCCACGCGTCGATGCCAGCGCTCGATTCGAGCTCCGCCCGCGGTGGACGGAGCTCGACGGCAATCAGGGTGTCGCGGCTGTGGAGATCCTGAAGGAAGCTGGCCGTGCTACTTCCGTGCATTCAGCTTGTAGCCGGCAGGCGGCGCAAACAAATCGTCGGAGAGCGCGCTGGTGTCGACCGAATCCACCACCGTGGTCATGGTCATGCCACCCATCTTCGCCATCAGGCCGGCCATCGGGCCCGAGCCTTCCATGCGAATCTGCATCTCGGTCTGATAGGGGACACCGCCGGTATCGGCGAGTTCCTTGTACATCTGTGCCATGGCACGGGCCTGGCCCGGCGACGCCTTGGCCTGGCGCGGGTCACTGAAGATCCAGCCCTTTTCCACCGCCGCCTGGTAAAACGCGATGTACTCCCGAGCCCCCGCATCGTCCTTGACGACCCACATCGGCCCGGTCAGCTTCACGGTCATCTGCGGGCCGCCGTCGCCCATCTGCGAAGGGACGGTAATTTCCATGTCGTAGCCGGTGGCCGACTTGCCAGCGATCTGCTTCGTCTGTCCGTTGGCCTTCACGCTGGCTGACATGGACGACATGTCGACGGTCTTGTTCAGGTCGGCGGCGATCGCCTGCATGTCCCACACGTCGGCTTCCTTCTTCCTGTTGTCGAAGGAGTACATCTTCTGCGCGTCGAGATCGAAGATCGTGGTGCGCGTGGTGTTGCCCTGCACCGTATCGGTGCGCATGCGCGAGCCCTTGATGTAGGTGGTGCCGGGCGTGGTGCCGGACATACCCAGGCCCTTGCCTGTGGTGGTCTGTTTGATTGTCACATCGGCCCAGGCCGGAGCCGTCAGTGCCACGGTCAGGGCGGCGGCCATCATTACGCGCGTCATGGAACCTCCAGAGGGAATGCAGTGGGCAGCACTTGAGTCTATAACGGCCGGCGTGCCCATTTCAGGGGACGTGGACGACGATTTCACCCGATGTCGGCCCCGGCCCGGCGCCCGTGACGCCCCGTACGCGCACATAGTAGGTGCCAGGCGCCGCCGTGACGGTCAGCGACCGCACGGCACCGCTCGTGGGAATGACGGCCACGTTGCTCTCGCCGCTGGCCGAGCCCGCTTCCACCACATAGGATTCCGGCGTGGCCCCGAGTGACGGCGCTCCCCATGTCAGCGTGACGCGGCGGGCCGCGGCAATCGAAGCGCTGAGGTTCGGCGGTGGGCCGGGAACGAGCGATGCCACGGTCACCGCTACCGTATTCGAGGGCGCGCCAACGCCGCACGCGTTCCGCCCGGCGACCCGGACGTAGTAGGTGCCGTTGGCGGCGGCTGTCTGGTAGTGCGGTTCGGCAGAGCCGGTGTCGATGATGGCCACGTCCAGTGTGCCGGGCAGGCTGCCCACGCCGACGAGATAACTCGTGGGCACGCCCCCGTCCGACGTGTGCGCCCACGTCAACGTCACGGTGCTGCCGTCGACGTCCGGTGTGAGAAGCGCGGGGGCCGTCACGGGCGCGTCGCATCGCCCCTGGCTGGTCATCACGACCCGCCGGCTGTCGGACGGCGCCCCCGGTCCCCACGCGTCAACCGCACGTACCCGCACGAAATACACGCCGGGCCGTACGTCGGGGACGATGAGTTCGGTGGCGAGTCCGGCCGTGAGCCGGGCCACGTCGGCGCGTCCTTCGGCCGAGCCCACCTCCACGACGTACGCGGACGGCGTACCGGTGGCTGGCGGTGTCCAGCCAAGCGCGACCGTGGAGCCCGCGCCACCCACCGTCACGTCCTCGGGCGAACCAAGGAGCGGGACGGGATCGCGGGACGGTGTGAAGTTGGCGACCGTCGCGCGTGTTTCGTCAATCGAACGCGCGTTGTGATGCCGTTCCGCTGTGCCGGTGGGAGCGCCATCGTAGGGCACATCCGGATTCGAGAAGTGAAGCACGCGCGGACAGCCGGAGGGGCAGTCGTAGGCCATGATCGTGCGGAACGCGTCGGCCGGATGTTTGTAGCCGTAGCTGTACGGAAACACCGGCGGGATGTTCAAATCATCGGGCGCGTGCGCCGACCCCATGTTGTGCGCAAGTTCGTGGCCGAACGAATAATTGGGACTGATGCAGTTGTACGCCGTCACGCTGAACGCGAGCGGCGCAAATGACGAGGACAACGTCTGCATCATCCAGGCCACGCCGCACGCGTTGGCAAACGGCGATCCGACGATGAGCGTCACCAGGTCTGCGCCCGTTGCAGCGCGTCTCGCATGGACGATGTCCATGAAGCCGTCGGTGGTGGCCGTGAGGCGCTCGAGGTCGTAGGCGAGATCGCCTGTTTCGTCGTACCCCACCAGTTCCGCGCCCACCAGACGCAGGCGCGGCACACTGCCACTGTTTTCGAGAGCGAGGTTCGTTTCCGCGATGCCCAGTGCAATGCGGGCCGTCACTGCCGTATCCGAGCCGGCCGCGTTCCTTGCCGTGGCGGTGTACACCGCCAGCACGTCAATCGTGCTCCCATCGTCCAGAGATGCGGTTGCTTGTGGTGACGCCGGGAGGCGAGCCAGTCGCTCGTCGGCGGAGAGCGGCACGAGTTCGGGCGGCAGTGCCTGAAGGTTCATCTCGCGGACAACGTGCGTACCGGTCGTGCCGAGTGGTTCGATGGAATAGGCTGCACCGCTGAGGCGGATACCACCCTGCAGCAGCCCGTTGCGCGCGACCAGCACGACGCTGCTCAGCGGATCGCCAGGCACACGCCCGCTCCACGTTTGCATGCCGGTACCGCCGTCCGGCGTGCCGCGCCGTTCGGTTTCAACGGTCACGTCCGGGAACAGATCCATCGACACGCGCGGTGCATCGAGCGCACGAAGGTCGACGAGCATCAGCCGCTGACGATGTGTTGCCGGTGTGGCGGGTCGATCGAGCGCGCTGGTGGCGAGTCCGGGGGGCAGAGGGGCCAGCAGGGGCACGGCTGCCGGCTGTGTGTTGCCGGCGTCCAGCCGGACGCCCGCGACGGCTGCAACGGCGACGAGGCATGCTGCGATGGCAGGTGTGCGAAAGCGCGCAGGCAGGAAGCGGGCGAACACGTTCCTGTTCATCCTATCCGGTCACCGGTCCGGAGTGCGCCGCCGCGGCTGCCACACCGGCGGCCCGGCCGGTGGACCACGCCCACGCGAAGTTGTAGCCGCCAATCGGGCCAAAGGCGTCGAGCATCTCGCCGCACAGGTGCAGTCCGGGATGCCGGCGGCTTTCGAGTGTCTGCGGGTCGACCTCGTCCAGGGCGACGCCGCCGCCGGTCACTTCGGCCTTGCGATAACTTTCGTGTCCGCTCCACGGCAGCGGGAACGCGGTGAGCAGGTCCACCAGCGCCGTGCGTTCTTCGCGCCGCAGCGCCGACGTCCGGCGGTCCCGCGGCACGCCGGCACACGCGATCAGGTGCAGCGTCAGCCGCTCGGGCAGCACGCTGCCGATCGTGCCGGTCACCAGTCGATCGCCGGCGCGCAGCCGCGCGTCCCACTCGGCGGCCGTCACCTCCGGCGCCCAGTTCACACGCAGCGTGGCGCGGTGGTCGGCTGCCATGGTGGTGGCCGACGCGTCGGCGGTGCCCCGCTCTTCGGCGTTCTCTGTCTGCGCCATCAGGCTGCGCACGCAGACGTGCGACACATCGAGCACCGATGGTCCGCTGTAGCCGCGATGGGTGAACAGGAATCCGCCAGTGGATTCGAGTGTCCGGCCGTCCCAGCGCGCCCGTAGGCGCACCGGCAGCGATACGCCGGACAGCGGTGGTGGCGCATCGCAGGTGAGTGGTGTGAGCGCGGCGTACGTGGGATGCACTCGATGCCCGAGCGTCTCCGCCACGTGAAGACCGCTGCCGTCGCTTCCGGTCGTGGGTACCGATAGCCCACCGGATGCCAGCACCACGCGCGAGGCGCGGATGGTGCCGGTGGTGGTGACCACGTCCCATCCATGCGCCGCAGGTGTCAGCGCGGTCATGGTGCACTGGAAGTGGAACGTCACGCCCTTGCGCCGCGCCAGCGCCACCAGGCCGTCGCGCACGTCGCGTGCACGATTCGAGGAGGGAAACCACTTGCCGGTTTCGCGCTCCAGCGCCAGCGGCACACCGGCCATGTGTTCGAAGAACTGTCGCTGCGCGTCCAGTGGCCACGCTCGCAGCAGATGGCGGACGAGACGTGGCGGCGAGTCGGTGACGAACCGTTCGGGATGGAGGGCCGACGGCAGGATGTTGCAGCGCCCGCCGCCGCTGATCAGGATCTTTCGCCCACCGTCCGCCGTGCGCTCGATCACGTGCACCGGCGCGGGGCCGTCGGCGGCCCACACGGCTGCCATCAGGCCGGCAGCACCGGCCCCGACAATCACAACGGGATCTATTTGAAGAACTCCTCGACCGGCACCACGCGAACAGGACCGAGTCCCAGCGCCGCAATGCCGGGTTCGATGGCCTTGCGGTCGCCCACGATCACCACGGCCATCCGATCCGGCTGGATGTAACGTTCGGCGGCCTGTTGCACCTGGTTTGCCGTCACCTTCGTGACGTCGGCAATGTAGGTCTGGAACCGTTCTTCCGGCAGGTCGTACACGACCAGCTCTTCGAGCTTCTGTGCCAGGTTGCGCGTGGTTTCGAACTCGCCGGGGAATCCCAGCGCCAGATAGTTGCGCGCCTTG
>CAZZGM010000087.1:8782-9807 GCA_964653955.1 uncultured Bifidobacteriaceae bacterium
CAGCTCCACGAAAAACTCACGGAGCGCGTCGGCGGTCTTGTCCGTCTGCACGCCGGCCGCCGCCAGGAAGGGCCCGGCCGCGGTGCGCATGTCGAAAATGGACGAGGCACCGTAGGTAAACCCGTTGCGCTCGCGGAGGTTCTGGTTGAGCCGCGACGTGAACGATCCGCCGAGAATGGTGTTGAGCACCTCGAGCGTGGCGTAGTCGTCCGTGGAACGCGGCACGCCCACCAGGCCAATACGAATCTGCGACTGCGGGGCGCCGGGCTTGTCGACAATGACAATCTCGCGCTGCTTCAGTTGCGGTGCGGACGGGATGGGCGCGGCGGTGGGCCGTGCGCCGGTGCCGGGCCAGTTGCCGAAGGTCCGTTCCAGCGCCTGCGTGGCCGCGGCCGTGGTGACGTCACCCACCACCAGGATGGTGGCGTGACCCGCGGTGTAATGCTCCTTGTAAAACGCCCGCACATCGTCTGGCGTGATCGCCTCGATGGCGGGCCCCACGCCGGCGGCTGGTGTGCCGTAGCGGTGCTGCGTACCGAACACGATCCGCGGGAACGCATAGCCGATGATGGCGGCGGGATTGTCCTGCGCCTGGAGCAAGGCGGTGAGGCGCTCCTTCTTCAGGCGATCCAGCTCCTCGGCCGGAAAGCTGGGCCGCAGGACGACGTCGGCCATGAGTGAGAGCGCTTCGTCGAGATTGCGCGATGGCGTGGAGAGGCGGACGGCGCTGTAGTCGAACGACGCCGCGGTGCTGAGCTCGGCACCGAGATATTCCACCGCGTCGGCGAGTTCCAGTGCCGAGCGTGTGCCGGCGCCTTCGTCGAGCATGCCGGCGACGAGGCTGGCCATACCGAAGCGGCCGGCCTTGTCGAGGCTGCTGCCGCCGCGCATGATGACGTTCACCTGCACGAGCGGCACGCGGTCCCGTTCGATGATCCACACCGGCACGCCATTGCTGAGCGTGGTCTTGTGGATGGCCGGCAGACGCAGCGCGGGCGGTGGGCCGGGAGGTGGCGGCTGGCTGC
>CAZZGM010000088.1:0-7322 GCA_964653955.1 uncultured Bifidobacteriaceae bacterium
CGTCCTTCCGCGGCGGACAGATCGAACCACGACGCGGAAGGACGCAGCGGCTCGCGGCAGCTGGCCATCTCGCGCCGTTATGCCCTGCTCACACCCGTAACCGTCGGCAACCGCATCGTCTATCGCGAAGCGCCGTTCTCCGGAACCGCGGCGCCGGGCGACGTCCTCACCGTACGGCTCACCGTCGCGGGTTCACCCGACTGGCGCTACCTTGCGATAGAAGATCCACTGCCGGCCGGTGTGGAAGCCGTGCAGGACACCACGGCCTACCCGCTGGAACGGCCGGCGTCGGTGACCTGGTGGTGGGGCTCGCACGTGGAATATCGCGACACGAAAACCGTGTTCTTCCAGGAGAGCTTCGAGCAGGGACGCTACGAGTACGTATATCTGGTGAAGGTCACCTCCACCGGGCGCTTCCGCGCCGTGCCGGCACAGGTGCAGCCGATGTATGTGCCCGATGTCTCTGCCTCGAGTGAACCGGCCACCGTTGTCGTGGCGCTGCCGCAGGGAGGCACACCGTGACGCGTTCGCTCACTGCCGCCACGCTCTGGGTGCTGAGCGGTCTCGTCATCGGCGGGGGCCTGTTCTGGGCGTTCCTGAACACGCCGGAATCCACCATCTTCACGCTCGCGCTGTCGCTGATGCTGGTGCTGCTGCTGTATGCAGTGGCGGCCGTCACCACCAGCGGCCTCGTGCTGGGATGGTCGCGCGGCTGGACGCGGACGTCGCTCGCCCGCAGCGCGTCGGGGCTCGGGCTGTTCGTGCTGCCGCTCACGCTCACCATGCTGTCGTGGTGGCTGACCGGTCGCGTGTTCGACTGGCTGAATGCACACGAAGGCCAGATCAGCGCGTGGTTCATTGCCCGGCTGAACTGGTCCGATGTGGGCTGGCTGCTGAATGGCGTGCGCTACGTGGGTCAGGCCATCCGCTGGATCGTGGTGCCGTTCGTGGCCCTGGTGTGGCTGGCCCACCTGCTGCGCCATGGCGCAAGGCCCATCTTCACCCGCGCCACGCTGACACGCGCCGCGGCACCGCATCGTCTGGCCCTGGCCGGAGCCGTCGCAGCGCTCACCATCTGGCTGCCGCTGCGATACGCGCTCTACTGGATGCCGTCGGGGCTGCCACCCACCTGGATGGAGCCGGCCGTGGCTGCCATGAAGTTTGGTGCGATGGCCGTGATTGCGGCACTGGGCCTGGGCCTCATTGGTGCACTGGCGGCGCGTCCAGCCGACTGACGTACTCGCTTTCGCGTGGCTCGCGGCGGCGAACCGGGTATGGCGCTCAGCGCACGTCGCGCCACGAACGGCCCGACTTCATGGCCCTCGCGACACACGCCGCGGCCCTGGCGTACGCGTCGCGCTGCGCGCCGGCCGACACGGGCTGCCGGAGTTCGGCGTCGGTTGGACACTCGATGCGCCGGCGATCGTCCGGAAGCACCGCGTCAATGCTCCCGGCGTGTTCACCAAACACCAGCGCCACGCCCTCGCGCACCCAGAGCGGCCGCGTGGACAACGCACTGTCCAGGAGGACATGCGCCACCTCGTGACGAATGGTTGGCTCCAGGACGCCGCGCTGACGCAGAAGGTTGACCGACAACAAATCAACAGCCGCACCTGAAGTGGCACCGGCCACCCACCACGGTTGTCCCGTTGCGCGCCCGAACGCCTCGACGGTGGGATGCACGGTGAGGCGAATGGCCGGCAGGGCCGTAATACCAGCCGCACGCGCGATGTCGTCACGCGCGCGCCGCACCAGTGCCACCAGATCGCCACGCTCGCGCTCTTCGGCCAGCGGCAGGCTGACGGCCACGTCGCCCTGCGTGCTGGACGTCGTCTCCGAACGGCTCGACGACGAGGCAGCGCCCGCTGCCGCGGCAGGCCGCGTCGCTGCGGGTGCGGGCCCGGAGATGCCCGCCGGAACCCCTGACGCGGGCACGGAGGTGCCCGCCAGAGACGCTGGTGCGCCCGACGCATCGCCAACAGGCAGGTCCGGAAAATAGAACCGCAGGATATCCAGCGCCGATTCCCCACGATCCGCGCGCGCTCCGGCCCCCACCACGCACAGGCCCACGCCGTGGCCAAACCCACGCCCGCGAAACCGGTAGCCGCTGGCCGTCCGTTGCACGTCGAATGCCGTGCTCTTCACCAGCTGCCAACCGCCCACGCGCCCCATGGCCATACGAAAGTCCTGCCCCGACACGTGCGGCGGCGTCAGTCCTTCGGCATGCAGCCGCTCGACACGTCCCGAGGCGTTACGCTGCACCACGCGCAGCGCGCGCAGGCGCCCACCTCGCAGGCCCGCCGCACGCAGCGCGCGCTCCACATCGGCCGCGCGGACATCGCTCACCCACGGCACCTCACCCTCATGCGCATCGTCGTGCTCCGGATGGCGATGGTCGGTGATGCCGGGCCACACGTTGGACGCCAGTTCCGGCTGTCCGCCGCAGGACGCGGAATAAAACACCTCGGCGGGCCGGCCGCGATGCAGCAGCACCTGTCCGCTGGTGGCCGCGGCGGCACGGCGTGTGGTGTCGGTCGCCGGGCGCACCACCTGACAGTGCGTGGTGTCGCACAGGTCATAGCCTTCGCGGCGATGACGCTGGAGATTGGCCAGGGCAAAGGTTCGCGCCGTGATGGCCAGAGCCTGCTGCGCGGCAGCACCGGCACGCGGCTGCCCTTCGCCGGCCAGCACCTGCGCCACGTAGTCGTCCACCGGAAGCCGCTCCACGCGTGCACGACCGTTGGCGCCAATACGGCCAAGGCGAATGGTGACCGCTTCGGCGCGGGCCGCTGCCGCTGCCTGCACCGGTGCGGCCGCGGATGCGGCGGCCGCGCGAGGCTGCGCGGGCGGCGATGGGGCCGGCGCAGCAGTGTTTGCCAGGACATCAGCGGCAATGGATGCCGCATCGAGCCCCGCCGCGCCGGGTGCCACCACCACCACGCCATGCGTGGGCCGCGGCACCGGCGTCAGCGCCACCACCACGCCGGCCACACCGCCACCGGGCATGGGTGCCGTTCCGGTTTTCGCCCACGCAGACACGCCGCGTTCGCCCAGCGCCGACGCCGTGCCGTAGGTCGCCGCCCCAGACAGGCCGGCCAGCAGCGCCTCGCGCGTGGACGCGGCCATCGGCACCGCCGCATCTTCTCCAACGCCCGCGAGCCGCGCCAGCACGTCCACCAGCGCGCGCGGGCTGCTGCGCGGGCCGTCGAGCCCGACCAGCGCCGGCCCAAGTGGCGTGCCCGCACCCAGCGGCGGCAAGCCTGCAGCCAGGCGCGTGCGGTTGACACGATCGCGCGACAGCCGCGGCGCCAGCGACACGAAGAAGTCGTTGCACGAATACGCCAGCGCTTCGGCCGGCGTCAGCGGCCGGCGCAGATCCGGATGCGCGCACACGAACCTGACACCGTCCACCGTCACGACGCGTCGGCACATGGCACCGGTGGCCGGCGACACCACGCCAGCCTCCAGCGCCGTCACCAGCGTGAGTGCCTTGACGATGGAACCGGGGAGGGTGGGGCGATCGAGGATGTCGGCGCGCGTTTCGCGCCGGTCGCGGGGGTTGGTGAGATGGCGAACGAAAAACGCGGCGCCTTCGGGCGCGGACGCCGCTACCTGAAGCGGGGCCGCACGATAGGCAGCGGCCCTCGTGCCGGCGGCCAGAGCCGCGACCGCGAGGACCGCCAGGACGAGGCGCCTCAGAGACGTGTCTTGCAGTTGGGGCGGCACCGGCACGGGATGGTCTTGTCCCCTTCGGTGTTGTAGTCGTACGTCAGTTCTTCCCCGGCTTCGATGTTACGGCCGGCACGAATCCAGATGCTCTTGCCCACCACTTCCACCCAGCAGTTGGGCGTGCACGAGTGGTTGATGAACCGCGCGTCGTTGCCGCCGACATTGGCGTCGCGGCTCCAGTTGCGGTTGACGCGGAACACCCAGATGCAGCCCTTGCGCAGGTAGCGATCCTCGCGGGAGAGGCTCTGCTTGTTGGTAATGAGCTCTCCTTCGTATTCGATGATGCGCTTGTTCTTGTTGATGGGCTCCAGCGCAAACACGCCCCAGCCGTGCAGCTTCGAACGCTTGCGGCGCACGCGCGGCAGGTTGGGCGCGGATGGTGTGGCCACCATTTTTTTCGCCGCGACCCTTTTCGCCGCGACCTTCTTCGCGGTGGTCTTTTTCGCGGCAACCTTCCTGGTCGCGGTCTTCTTCGCGACAGCTCTCCTTGCGGGAGCGCTCCTCGAAGGCGCGGCGGCCGTGCGGGCGGTGTTACGTGCGGTGGATGAAGGACGTGTACGCGTCGTCTTGCGGGATCTCTTTACGGTAGCCATGCAGCGTGGCACCAAGTGTAACATCGCCGCGCGCGGATGATAGAGTGTCGCGCGGAGGTAGCAACGTGAGAGGCAGCATTCTGGCGCTCGTTGGAGCGGTTGCGATCGGTGGAGTGGTGATGCAGGCACAGACACGACAGGTCGCCGTCCCCGGCGGTGGTTCGCTCCCCTTCAGCCTGGCGGTGAAGGCCGACGGGCTCATCTACGTTGCCGGCGCACTGGCGCAGCAGGGCGACGCACGCGCACAGACGAAGGCCGTGCTCGACAACCTTGGTCAGACACTCGAGAAGTCCGGGTCGTCGCTCGCCAACGTGGTGTCGGCACACGTGTACCTCAAGAACGGCGCCGATGCCGCGGCCATGACCGAGGTGTGGCGCAGCGTGTGGCCAAAGGACGCGCCCACGCGCACGACGGTCGTGGCGCAGCTCGTCTCGCCGTCGGCACTCGTCGAAATTTCGGTGGTGGCCGTTCCCAACGGCGCCGAGCGCGTGGTGGTGAATCCCGACGGCTGGTCCACCGCCAATCCTTACAGCTACGCCATCCGTACGGGCGACACGCTGTTCATGTCGGGCATCGTGGCGCGCAACCCCGTCACCAACGAACCCGTCCAGGGCGACGTGGCCGCGCAGACGCAGGCCGTGATGCAGACGGCGGGCGACCTGCTGAAAGCCGCCGGCTTCGGCTTCGAACACGTCGTGCAGTCGAAGGTGTTCATCACCGACAACGCCGGCTTCCAGGACATGAACCGCAACTACACGCCGCACTTCCCCACCGCCCCGCCGGCGCGGGCCACGGTGGTGACGGCACTGCCGGGCCCCACCTACAACGTCGAGATGACGTTCACGGCGCATCGCGGTCCGAAGGAGGCCATCACCACACCGGCGGCCGACGGTTCGCCCGGCAAGCCGAGCCCGACGCTGAGCAGCGCCATCAAGGTCGGCAATCGCCTCTACGTGTCGGGCATCCTGGGTAACACGCCCGAGAACAAGGGCGACATGAAGGCACAGACCACGGAACTGCTGGCGCGCATCGGCCGCACGCTCACGGCCGCCGGCTACTCGTGGGCCGACGTGGTGGACAGCCTGGTCTACGTGACGGACATCTCGCAGTTCGCGGCCATGAACGAGGCCTATCGCACCGTGTTCGCCGGCGACTTCCCCGCCCGCGCCACCGTCGGCACCGGACTGGTGTCGGCCGGCGGCGTGGTGGAAATCATGTTCGTCGCCTCGAAGTAGAAACGGCTGGGATGGCTGACGGTCACCGGGCCGTCAGCCGGACAAATTGCCCGATCGCCCGCGCAGCCCTGTGCTAGCGTGTGAAGGATGGAAGGCATTTTCCCGGCATGGGGTCGTATCCTTCGCGGATACCGTCCCAATCTTTCCATTGAAATCACCCGGGAATGTCCGCTGCGCTGTCCGGGCTGCTACGCCTACGGCGACGAACATCTCGGCGGCGGGCAGACGCTGCGCACGCTGGCCGACCTGAAGGGCCAGGCCCTCGTGGACGGCATCCTCGACACCGTTCGCCGCTTCCGCCCCATTCACCTGTCGCTGGTGGGCGGCGAACCGCTGGTCCGCTTCCGCGAACTCGACGTCCTGCTGCCGCAACTCGCCGAGCAGGGCATCTACACGCAGGTGGTCACCAGCGCCGTCCGTCCCATTCCTTCGCAGTGGGCCGGCATCCGGCGCCTGCAGATCTGCGTGTCCATCGACGGCCTGCAGCCGGAACACGACGTTCGCCGCACGCCGGCCACCTACGACCGGATCCTGAAGCACATCCAGGGGCACCAGATCACCGTGCACTGCACGGTGACGCGGCAGCAGGTGCAGCGCGACGGCTACATCGAGACGTTCATCCGGCAATGGTCCGAGAACCCGAACGTCAAGACCATCTGGATGAGCCTCTACACGCCGCAGGTCGGAGAAACGTCCGACGAACGGCTGCACCCGGAAGATCGTTCGCGCGTGGTCGCGGAGTTGATGGAGCTGCGCGAGCGGTTCCCCAAGCTGCAGATGCCCAAGGGGCTGCTGAACGCCTACCTCCGGCCGCCCGAGTCGCCGGAGGACTGCATCTTCGCGCAAACCACCGACTGCGTGTCGGCCGACCTCTCCACGAAAATCACGCCCTGCCAGTTCGGCGGCAACCCCGACTGCAGCAGTTGCGGCTGCATGGCTTCGGCGGCGCTCAAGGCCGTGGGCCGGCATCGCCTGCGCGGCGGTCTCCAGGTGGGCCGTATCTTCGAGGGGTCGCTGGCCGTGGGTGCCGCCGTACGCAGTGTTCGTGAAAAGTTCACCGGCAGCGGTGTGACGGTGAAACCCACCACGCCCGTTGGCGACACGTCCGCCTGACCTCTGCCACAGGACACCCTCACCGACGATCCGTGTCAAAGACCGCAGGGAGCTCACGGGCTCCCTGCCGCTCCATCGCCCAGAACGCACCTATGTCACGACTCCTCCTTGCCTCCATTGCCGTGGCCCTGTCGGTATGGACGGGCCTGCCCTTCTCTCACGCGGCCGCGGCGCCGCCGGCCCGGGCATCCCAGGTTCAGCAGCAACCCGGCGCGCCGGTCACGCGGTTCGCGGTAATTGGCGACATGGGCAACGGCAGCCGCCGGCAGCGTGAAACCGCGCAGCAGATGTGGGCGCAGCACTCACGTGTTCCGTACGAGTTCGTCATCACGGTCGGCGACAACATGTACGGCGGTCAGTCGCCCCGCGACTACGTGCGCAAGTTCGAAACGCCATATCGCCTCCAGCTCGATGCCGGCATCCGCTTCTTTGCCGCCATCGGCAATCACGACAAGGTCAACCAGGTGAACTACGCGCCGTTCAACATGAACGGCCAGCGGTATTACACCCACCGCCATGGCCCGGTGGAGTTTTTCGCGCTCGACACCGTTCGGCTCGATCAGGCCCAGCTCCGGTGGGTGGAAGAGCAATTGGCCGCGTCGGACGCGCCGTGGAAAATTGCCCATTTCCATCACCCCATCTACTCGTCCGG
>CAZZGM010000088.1:7332-9792 GCA_964653955.1 uncultured Bifidobacteriaceae bacterium
GAACCTCGGTGCCCGCTCGGCGCTCGAACCGATCCTCGCCACGGGCGGCGTGCGCGTGGTGTTCACCGGGCACGAACACTTCTACGAGCGGCTGCAGCCCTACCGCGGTGTCCAGTCGTTCATCACCGGGTCGGGCGGACAGTTGCGCAAGGGCGGCCTGCGGAAGAACTCGCCGCAAACCGCCGCCGGCAATGACCAGGACAACGTGTTCATGCTGGTTGAAATCGAAGGCTCGACCCTGCGCTTCGAAGCGGTGTCGCGAATGGGAGACGTCGTGGACAGCGGGACGGTGGAACTCCACTGACGCATGCGCTGTCGATGACGATGGCCTGGAGTACCACCACGTGGGTCGTGAGCGTGGCGGCCGTGGCGGTGTCGGGCCTCGCCGCCCTCCGTGAAGGCGCGTGGCGGCGCCGGCCGGGCCTGGACATCGGCTTCGTGAACCACGGCGGCATGTGGGGTGATGCGCTCCTCCTCCCCATGGCCAACGCCGTCATCGTCCCCTGGCTCACACCCGGCTGGTGGCTGGTGCTGCCGTTTGGCATCGCGGGTATCGCGTCGGTGGCCGTGCACGCGTGGTGGCACGGCGGCACGCGGGAGGGCGTGCGCGATCACATGTGGCCCAACCGCCCGAGCGGCCACTGGGCGCGCGACCTGTCACTCGCCGGCTGGTGCCACGTGGTGTATGTGACGGGCGAACTCGGGCTGCTGCTGGCCGGTGCGCTGTCGCCAACGCCGCCCTCGGTGGTGCTGCTGGTAGCCGTCATCCTGACGCTGCACATCCCGCTCGGCATCCTGCAGCCGGCCTGGTATGCCACCGGACGCGTGTTTCCGTCGGGTCTCCGGCTGATGACGATCTGTCTGACGGCGGTGTGGTTGATCAGCCTGGCGCGCGTGTTCGGCGCCTGAACGGGCGTATCCATTGCAGCGCAGGAGCGCACGCGCGGGCAGTGGGTAGCGTCCTTCGCATACGGCGGGGCCTGGTCTCTTCAGTGGAAGTCGTGCGAGGCCACGGCGGCTTCGTCCGACAGGCCGGCCAACCGCGTGAATCGATCGGCACGAATGGCCGTGACGCCATCCTGGTTCTGCAGCACGCCTTCGACCAGCAGGAACGGCGACTCGACAATGACCAACCGTGCCGCCGCATAAATCTTCGGCTGAACGATGATGTTCGAGATGCCGGTTTCGTCTTCGAGCGTGAGAAAGACGAAGCCCTTGGCCGTGCCCGGCCGCTGGCGCGTGATGACCATGCCGGCCGTCCGCACGCGGCGGCCTGCCCGGCCCTGTGGCAAATCGATGGCCCGCAGCACACCGCGCTTCGCCAGATCGTGCCGCCGGAACGACATGGGATGAGCCCCGAGCGTCAGGCTGGTGCCGGCGTAGTCGGCCACCAGGCGCTCTTCGTCTGACATGATCGGCAGCGGACCGCGGCCCGATCGATCGACCGCGACCTCTTCGAACAGCCGGCCCGCCGGCCGCACGGCATGTTCGACCTGCCACAGCGCCGATCGGCGATCCATCCCGAAGCTGTCGAGCGCGCCGATGTCCGCCAGCACGGCGACCTCGTCACGCCGCAGGCCCGTCATGCGTATCAGTTCGTCGACGGAACCAAACCGCCGGCCCGCCGGCGCCGTGGTCCACGCATGCGAGCAGACGTTGCAGAACGATCCGTCAATCATCGAGGGATCGTCGCAGCCACACTTCGGACAAATCACGCGCTCATCCGAGTGCTGCTCTCGCGCGGCGCTTTCGGCACGGACAGCGGCTGACACGTCTGGCTCGCTGGCAGTAACCTGCCGGCGCGCGGCAATGGCCTTCCCCATTTCCGCCCGCAGGCCGCTCACCTGACGCAGGCCCAGCCGGATGGCCCCGTCTTCGTCGATGGTGCAGTCCCAGTCGGACACCTGCACGTCAATGGGCTTGAAGCGAACGCCGCGCCGTTCGGCATCCTTCACCAGCGTGGCCGGATGATAGAAGCCCATGGGCTGGTTGTTGAGCAGTGCCGTGTAGAACACTTCGGGGAAATGCACCTTCAGGTAGGCACTGGCATAGGCAATGAGCGCGAAGCTGGCCGCATGCGATTCGGGAAACCCGAACAGCGCAAACGACGTGATCGAACGGACGATACGATCGGCCGCTTCGCCGGTAATGCCGTTGCCGGCCATGCCATTGCGCAGCTGGCCTTCAAGGGCCTGCATGCGCCTTTCGGATCGTTTGAACCCCATGGCCCGCCGCAGTTCTTCGGCCTGTCCCCCGGTAAAACCGGCCACGGCCATGGCCATGCGCAGCAGTTGTTCCTGAAACAGCGGCACTCCCTTTGTGCGTTCCAGAATGGGTTCGAGCAGCGGGTGATCGTAGGTAATCAGCTCGGGCTTCGCGCGCCGGTTCAGATAGGGATGCACCATCTGCCCGACCACGGGTCCCGGGCGGATGAGCGCCACCTCCACCACCAGGTCGTAG
>CAZZGM010000089.1:0-9745 GCA_964653955.1 uncultured Bifidobacteriaceae bacterium
CCTTCGTCATGTCGATGGACTCGGCCAGGACGATGGGGCTGATGGCGTCGTAGAAGGAGAGGTGTTCGTCGCCAACCAGGCGCTGGATGTCGGCCGACAGCGCATCTGACGTCAGCGGGCCGGTGGCCACGATGACAGGCGACCACTCGTCGCCGGGCACGCGATCGATTTCCTCACGTGTCACCGTGATGCGCGGGTGCGTGGTCACGAGTTCGGTGACCCGGCGCGAAAACACGTGACGGTCCACCGCCAGCGCCGCTCCCGCAGGCACGCGCGCCTCTTCGGCCGCTCGTAACACCACGGACCCGAGCCGCCGCATCTCTTCCTTCAGCAGCCCGACCGCGTTGTCGACCTTGTCGGCGCGGAACGAGTTGCTGCATACCAGCTCGGCAAGCGCGTCGGTCTGATGTACGGCAGTGGCCCGCACGGGGCGCATCTCGTGAATCACGACGTCCACACCCTGCGAGGCCGCCTGCCACGCCGCCTCGCAGCCCGCCAGACCTCCGCCGACGATGTGAATCATGGCGGTGCCTAGGCGCGCTTGCGCGCGCGGGCCGGAGCCTTCCTGGCCTTGGCCGTCTTGCGCGCGCGGCCGCCCTTCTTCGCGACGCCGGCACGTGCGGCCAGCAGTTCCTGCGCCTGCGCCATGGTGACCGACTCCGGCGCCACGCCCTTCGGCAGCGACGCGTTCGTCGTGCCGTCGGTCACGTACGGGCCATAGCGTCCGTCGAGAATCCGCACGGCCTCGCCGCTGTCGGTATGCGCGCCGAGTGCCTTCAGTTCCTTCGGCGCCGCACGCTGCCGCCGCACGGACTTCTTGGGCTGCGCCAGCAGCTCGCGGGCGCGCTCGAACGTAATCGTGTAGACATCGTCTGTCGGTTCGAGCGAGCGGAACTCCGATCCGTGCTTCACATACGGACCGAAGCGGCCCAGATTCGCCACGATGATCTCGCCATCGTCGCCGGCGCCGAGTTCGCGCGGCAGCGACAACAGCCGGAGTCCCTCGGCCAGCGTGATGGTGTCCTCGCTGAAGTCGCGGCCAAGCGAGGCGCGGCGTGGCTTCTCGCTGGAGCCGCGCTCCGGCGTCTCGCCAAGCTGCACGTACGCGCCAAACCGGCCATGCATGACATACACGGGCAGACCGCTGGCCGGATCCGTTCCGAGCGAGCGCGGCCCCTGCGCCTTGGCGTGCAGCAGCGCCAGCGCCTTCTCGATGGTGAGATCTGCCGGCGCGAGATCGTCGGGCAACGACGCGCGCGGCCCTTCGTCGCTCGACTCGCCAAGCTGCAGGAACGGACCGTAGCGGCCGATGCGGACGCGCACGGGCAGTCCCGAGTCTGGCTCCTCGCCGACATGGACCACCGGATAGTCGATGGACTGCCCCTTGGCCTCCACGAGATTTTCGAGGCCGTGATGTTTGCCGTCGCCGCGGTAAAACTCCTGGATGAAATCGAGCCAGTCGCGTTCGCCGTTGGAAATCCGGTCGAGGATTTCCTCCATTTCGGCAGTGAACCCGATGTCCACGTAGTCGCCGAAGTGCTCGCGCAGCAGGCGCGTGACGGCAAACGCCGTGAAGCTGGGCACCAGCGCCTTGCCCTGCCGCGACACATACCCGCGGCGCTGGATGGTGGCCACCGTCGGCGCGTAGGTCGACGGCCGGCCGATGCCTTCTTCTTCCAGCCGCTTCACCAGCGAGGCTTCAGTAAAACGCGGCGGCGGCGTGGTTTCGTGTCCCTTCGCCTCCACCTTGGTGGCAATCACCTTCGCGTCGAGCTGGTCGGGCGCTTCGACACGATCGCCGACGGCCAGCTTCGGCAGCAGCGTCTCGCGCTCGTCGAGTTCGGCGGCGGGGTCGTCGCTGCCTTCGACATAGGCGCGCAGGTAGCCAGGAAACTCGATGGCCTTGCCGCTGGCCGTGAAGATGCCGTCTTCACCGGCCGCCGTCCGACCGGTGATCTCCACCGTCGTCCGCAGCAACTGTGCTTCGGCCATCTGCGACGCGATGGCCCGCTTCCAGATGAGATCGTAGATGCGCAGTTCGTCGCCTTCGAGAATGGCCTCGAGCGACTGCGGGGTCCGGCGAAAATCCGTCGGACGAATGGCTTCGTGCGCTTCCTGCGCGTTGCGGACCTTCGTCTGGTACTGCCGCGGGCCCTTGTAGTAATCCGCGCCGTACATGTCGCGCACGGCGTGGCCGGCTTCGGCGAGCGACTTCTCGCTGAGCGTGGTCGAGTCGGTGCGGTGATACGAGATGAGACCGTCGAGATCGCCGCCGCCGATGTCCACACCCTGGAACAGGCGCTGCGCGACCTGCATGGTCCGCTCGGCCGAGAAGCCGAACTTGCGGTTGGCGTCCTGCTGGAGCGTGGAGGTGGTGAAGGGCGGCGCGGGCCGCTGCGTGAACGGCTTTTCTTCCACGCCGGTCACGGTCCACGGCAGGCCGCGCATCAGCTGTTCGCGCAGCGTCTCGGTGTCGGCCCCGGTGGCCAGGTGCCGCACGCGTCCTGTCGCAGCCAGCTTGCCCAGGCTGTCGAAGTCCTTGCCTGTGGCAATACGCTCGCCCTGCAGACGAACGAGTGTGGCCGTGAAGTCACGACCCTCGGCACGCAGCGCGGCTTCGATGCCCCAGTACGCCGCCGAGCGGAACGCGATGCGCTCTTCTTCGCGTTCGACGATGAGGCGGACGGCCACGCTCTGGACGCGGCCGGCGCTGAGGCCGGTCTGCACCTTCTTCCACAGCACCGGCGACAGCGTGTAGCCATACAAACGGTCGAGGATGCGGCGACTCTCCTGCGCCCGCACGAGATTTTCGTCGACGTCCTCGTGGGCTTCCTCGAGCGCATGGCGAATGGCGTCTTCCGTGATTTCGTGAAAGACGATGCGGCGCACCTTCACCTTGGGCTTCAGGATTTCCTTCAGGTGCCAGCTGATGGATTCGCCCTCGCGATCGGGGTCGGTGGCGAGAATCACTTCCGAGGCGTCCTTGACGGCGGCCTTCAGCGCGGTGACGTATTTTTTCTTGTCCGCGGGAATGACGTAGTAGGGCTTGAAATCGCCATCCGTGTCGACGCCGAGGCGCCCCCAGGACTTGGCCTTGATTTCCTTGGGGACGTCGGCGGCCGATTCGGGCAGGTCGCGGATGTGCCCATAGCTGGCCTCCACCCGGTAGTCCTTTCCGAGAAAACGGGACAGGGTGCGGGCCTTGGCCGGCGATTCAACGATGACAAGAGGCTTGGCCATTACGATGTGCTCGAACCGCTTACGTTAGCACGCGACCACGGACGCGCAGGAACCTGGCCGATCCAATCCGTTGGACCACACCCTCCAGTTCCAGCTCCATCAGCCGCGCCAGGACGACGTGAGCCGGCTCGCCGGTGTGCGCCGCCAGCTCATCCACAGTGAACTCGATGGGCTCGGTTCCGGGAGCGTCGGTGACGCCACCGGCGGACCCGGGGGTGGTCCAGCCCATCTCCTGGAGGATATCGTCCACAGTCTCGACGATCTTTGCCCCGTCGCGCACCAGCAGGTGCCCGCCCCGGTTGCGCGCGCCGGGCACACGTCCCGGCACCACCAGTACGTCCTTGCCCTGCTCGAGGGCCGCGGACGCGGTAATGAGCGCCCCGCTGCGCTCCGCCGCCTCCACCACGACCACGGCATCGGCCAGGCCGCTGATGAGGCGATTGCGGCGCGGGAACGTCCAGACCTGCGGTGCGGTGTCGGGCGGATATTCGGATACCACCGCACCGGCCGCCGTGATGGTGTGGGCCAGGCCCGTGTGCTCCTGCGGATAGATCTGGTCGAGACCCGAGCCAAGCACGGCAACGGTGCGGCCACCGGCATCGAGGGCGCCTTGATGTGATGCCCCATCGATGCCACGGGCCAGACCACTCACAATCACGATGCCGGCGCGCGCCAGGCCTTCGGCCAGGCGCCGCGCATTGTCGAGACCATCGCGGCTGGCGGCACGGGCGCCGACCAGCGCAAGCGCGCGACAGCCCGGCGGCGGCAGATGCCGAGGGTTTCCGAGAATCCAGAGACTGGACGGTGGATCGGGGATGAACGTCAGGCGTTCGGGGAACGCGGGTTCATCGGCCGCAATACAGACGTAGCACATGCCGGACACTCCTGCCGGCCCCGCGACCTTCCCATCAGCCTACACCCGCACGGCTGTGTCACACCGGCAAATCCCTTGCTGCCACTCTGGGCTCTGGCTATAGTGACGAAGGAGAGCCATGCCTGCCCGTCACCTGGCACTAGCCGCCGTACTGGTCCTTGCCGCAACGCCGTCCGTGGGCGCCCAGCAGCGAGGTCAGGCGAAACAGCAGGTCGAGTTCGGTGTCCAGGTCGCGCAGCGGGGTCTCTGGCGTGAGGCAATTCAACGATGGGAACGCGCCACCGAGCTCGATCCTTCTTACGCCGCCGCATTCAACAATCTGGCGGTGGCGTACGAGCAGGACGGACAATTGGACAAGGCGCGCGCCGCCTACGAAAAGGCTCTCGCGCTCGAGCCGAACAACCCGCTCATCAAACAGAACTTCGACCTGTTCAGGGAACTCAATGATCGAGCGGCTCCGAAAGACGGTCCCCAGCCCTAGCCTCTCCGCCCGCGTGCGCGGCGCGTGGCGGCTGCGCCCCTGGATTGGTGCGGCCACACTCGTCGGCGTGTTGGCCGGCTGTGGTCCGAGCTTCATCGAAATCCCGATAGAAACCCCCATTTCGCCCAAGCTGGATATCTCGCGGTTCCAGCAGATCTACGTGGCCGGCTTCCTGGCCGGTGCCAACGAGGATGTGGACGCGAACATGGAGACGGTGCGGTTGCTGCGCAGCCAGTTGCGCAACCGGAACCTGTTGCGGGTGGTGGATGCCGACGCGGTGCCCCTGGCCGAACGGGCGCTGCAGGACGCGACGCTCCCTGCCGACGCGAGCGACGACAGCCCGGACGCCCGGGCGGCAGCCGATGCCGTGGCCGCCGGCCAGCTCCCGCCGGTCAAGGATGAGCGAGAGCTGGCGCAGTATACGAAAGTGTTTTCCGACACCGAGTTCTGGAAGCAGGTGGGCGAGGACCACCAGCAGCCGTTGATCGTGACCGGCTCCATCCTGTTCGTGCCGCAATCGCGGTCGGGCGTGGTGCAGTCCGAAAAAGAAGATTACGACGCATTCGGCCGCCGGACGGTCGTCCCCGTCCGGACGTTCATGGAACGCACCGGCTACGTCCTCCGACCGACGTTCGTGTTCATCGACGGACGCACCGGTGAGCAGCTCTATACGGAGTCGTTCCGCGAAGAGGTGCTCTACAACGTCAACCAGCAGACCCCGGCCCTTTCGTCGTATTTCGAGCTGATGGACCGCCTGCTGCCGGCGTTCATGAACACGCTGAGCGCCCAGAAAATCCGCGGCGCCCGGGTGCTGCTGAAATAGCCGGCCGCCGCCCCCTCACTCGCGTTCGGCGCAGGGGCCCGACTGCCTGTGCTACAATTTGGGGTTCCTGCGCCCGGCCGGAGATGTGGCTGGGGGCACCCACTTGAAGCGGAGAAGAACCGTGTTTGCGATTATCAAGGCCTCCGGCCACCAGTACCGCGTCGAACCCGGCACGATTATCGCCGTCGACGGCCACACCGGCGAGGCCGGCGCCGCGGTGTCGTTCGACCAGGTGCTGCTCGTCGGCAAGGATGCGGGCGACGTGCTCGCCGGCGCCCCGTTCGTGGACGGCGCGAAGGTGGTGGGCGTGATCGACCGCACCGACAAGGGCAAGAAGGTGCGCGTGTTCAAGAAGAAGCGCCGCAAGCAGTATCGGCGGACCCAGGGGCACCGCAGCCTCTTGACGCGCGTGCGCATCACCGAAATCCAGGCATAGCACCATGGCATCCAAGAAGGGTCAGGGCAGTTCTCGAAACGGGCGTGATTCGAACGCCCAGCGTCTGGGCGTAAAGCGCTTCGACGGCAACCTGGTTACCGGCGGGTCGATTCTCGTCCGCCAGCGCGGCCGGAAGTACAAGCCGGGGCAGAACGTCGGCATGGGCAAGGACGACACGCTCTTTGCCAAGGTCGCCGGCACGGTGAAGTTCGAGGATCACGGTTCTCGCGGGCGCTTCATCTCGGTTCTGCCCGCCGAGTAAGCGGACCCACACAACCAACAGGACACGATCGCCACGGATATTCCGCCGGTCCGGCTGCCCGCCGGATCGCGTGTGTCCGTGGGAGTCGTGTCCTTCGCGTTTCCGGCGTCCCACCCATCCCATGTTCGTCGACGAAGCCGACATTCACGTCAAGGCGGGCCACGGCGGCCGCGGCTGTCTGAGTTTCCGCCGCGAGAAGTTCGTCCCCAAGGGCGGGCCTGACGGCGGTGACGGCGGCAACGGCGGATCGGTGTTCCTCGTCGCCGATCCCCATCGCAATACCCTCGTTCACTTCCGCTTCAATCCGGAGTTTGCCGCCCAGCGCGGCGGTCACGGCCAGGGCTCGAACCGTCATGGCCGCAACGGGCGCCCGCTCGACATCCCCGTGCCCATTGGTACCACCGTGCTGGTGCGTGACGAGCACACGGGCGACGTCGTGCAACTGGCCGACCTCACCGAAAACGGCCAGCGTGTGTGCGTGGCCAAAGGCGGCCGCGGCGGGCTCGGCAACGCGCACTTCGCCACCTCCACCAACCGCGCGCCGCGCAAGGTGCAGCCTGGCGAACCGGGCGAAGAGTTTCACCTGCGGCTCGCGCTGCGGCTGCTGGCCGACGTCGGCCTGGTTGGTTATCCCAACGCCGGCAAGAGCACGCTCATCTCGCGCATCTCGGCCGCCAAGCCGAAAATTGCCAACTACCCCTTCACGACCCTCACCCCTCATCTGGGTGTGGTGACGCTCAGCGACGACCGCAGCTTCGTGGTGGCCGACGTACCCGGCCTCATCGAAGGCGCACACTCGGGCCACGGCCTCGGCCACCAGTTCCTGCGCCACGTCGAGCGCACCAAGGTGCTCGCACACCTGGTCGACGTGTCCAGCGAGTCGGGCCGCGACCCGGTGGACGACTTCGAGACCATCCGCCGCGAGCTCGAGTTGTACGATCCCGCCGTCATGGAGAAGCCACAACTCGTGGTGGCCACCAAGATGGACGCGCTCGACGATCCGGCCCGCGTGGACGCCCTCGAGACCAGGGCGCGTGAACGCGGACTCCCCTTCTTCCGCATCTCGGCAGTCACCGGCGACGGCCTGCCGCGGCTGCTCGAAGCCCTGTGGCAGCCGGTGGCCGAAGGCCTCGCGGCCGAACACGCCGCCCGCGAAGCGGCGGCGGCCGAGGACATCGACGAGGAATGAGCGGCGCCCGCGTCGGCCTGCTGGGCGGCACATTCGATCCGATTCACCTCGGTCATCTGGCCACGGCACGCGCCGCCGCCGGGGCGGTGGGGTTCGACCGGCTGCTGTTCATTCCTTCCCACCTTCCCCCGCACCGGCCTGACAGGCCGCGCGCATCCGGGTATCATCGACTGCAGATGATTACCCTGGCCGTGGCGGACACGCCGGGGTGGGAGCCGTGCGACATCGAGGTCACCCGAGAGGGGCCGTCGTATACGTTCGATACACTCACGGCACTGCGCGCGCGCGAACCGGAGTCGCAGTTTTTCTTTGTCACGGGAGCCGATGCCTTTGCGGAAATTGCATCCTGGTGGCGTTATCCCGACGTGCTGGACCTCGCCCACTTCGTCGTAATCGCTCGTCCGGGCACCTCGCTCGCCGCCATTCGCACGCGGCTGCCCGAACTGGCGCCGCGCATGGTCGACTGTCAGCCTGCTCCGGCCGCTGCCACCGACTGGCCTGCGACCCCGTCGATTCTCCTCGTCGGCGCCACGACGCCCGACGTCTCGTCCACCGACATCCGCGGGCGTGCCGCCCGCCACGCGTCACTCGACGGCCTCGTGCCCGCCGCCGTGGCCCGTTACATCACGGATCACCGCCTCTATGCCTGATACCTCGCGTCCCTTTTCTGGAGCCCGCCTTGCATGACCGAGCCCAGTACTCGCCGCATCCGCGCCCGTAAGACCGCGTCGAAATCCGCCGCCCCGAGGCGTCCCCGGCTCCCGAAGGCCGTGGCCATGGCCATTGAAGCGGCCCAGGGCCGCAAGGCCCAGGATCTGGCCGTGCTCGACCTGCGGAAGAGCGACGCGTTCACGGATTTTTTCGTGATTGCCACCGGCGCCAACCCGCGGCAGGTACACGCGATTGCCGATGCGGTGGAAACAGCGCTCAAGGCGAAGGGCATCCGGCCCTCGAACGTCGAAGGTTACCAGCGCGCCGAGTGGGTGCTGCTGGACTACTTCGACTTCGTGGTGCACGTGTTCTCCACGAACGCCCGGGCGTTCTACGGCCTCGAACGACTGTGGGCGACGGCGCGTCACATCACCATTCCGGACGACCAGCCCAGCACCTGATCCACCACGCCCCATCCCGTCCCGCCGGCCGGGAGGCGCATGCCGATGACGCTGCGCCACCTGATCGACTTCGCGCTGGCCGCCGTCTTCGCACCGCCGTGCGCCGCCTGCGGGCACGTGCTCACGCAGCCGCTGCGATCGGCCGTCTGCGACACCTGCTGGAACGCCATCGCCCCCTTCACCGGCCCGACCTGCGCGACGTGCGGTGTGCCGCTGCCGGCGTGGCGCACCACCAGCCATAGGCTCGGACGCTGCGCGCGCTGCCGGCGCCGTCCGCCCGTGCTGACGCGCCAGGCGTCCATTGGCCCCTATGATGGCGCCCTGCGCGACGTCCTGCACGCGCTGAAGTACGGCAGGCGGCCATCGGTCGTACCGGACCTCTGCAGCCGGTTGCGTGAGGCCGGCAGCGCGGTGCTGGACGGCGTGGACGCGTGCGTGCCGGTGCCGCTCCATTGGCGCCGGCGCTGGACCCGCGGCTTCAACCAGGCCAAATGGCTGGCGCGCGGGCTCGGTCCGCCTGTCGTCTCGCTGTTACGCCGCGCGCGGCACACACCGCCGCAGGTCGGCCTGCCCGCCGCCGGACGTCGGCGCAATGTGCAGGGCGCCTTCGCGTGGAACGAGACCGGCGGACGCCGGCTTGGCGCCGCAGCCGGCCGGCTGCCTCCCGGAACCATCCTCGTGCTCGTGGACGATGTGGCGACCACTGGTGCCACGCTCGATGCGTGCGCCCGCGTGCTGCGCGCGCACGGTGCCGCCGACGTCCGTGCGCTTACGGCTGCGCGAGCCGTGCATGCACGGCCCGATTGACCTCGGCCGCCACTTCGCCGACGTCTCGCGTACCGTCGACCAGCACCCAGGCGTCGGCCTGTGCCTGCCGGCGATAGCTGTCGCGTACGCGCGCCAGCAGCGGCAAATCGCGCTCGAACCGGTCGCGTGCCGCATGCTTGCGCTGCAGCGCCACCTCGGGCGGAATGTCGAGCACGATCGTGAGAGAGGGCCGCGGCAGGTGACGCTGGATGTCCTGCAGCCAGCCGGCGTCGAGTCCCTGTGCTTCGCCGTAGGCAATGCTCGAAGCGAGATAGCGATCGCAAATCACCACGACGCCCTCGTCGAGCCATGCATCGATACGCGGTTTGAACTCGTAACGGTTGGCAATGTAGAGCAACTGCAGTGTGTCGGGCGTGTAATCGCGTTCCCCCTGCAGCGCCCGGCCGATTTCGGTGCCAATGGCGGTGCCGTACTCGGGAAACGTCAGGAATTCCACGCGCCGGCCTTCGTCACGCAGCCGCGCGGCCAGTGCCTCCGACTGTGTCTGCTTGCCACTCTGA
>CAZZGM010000090.1:0-9718 GCA_964653955.1 uncultured Bifidobacteriaceae bacterium
CACCACGGGACCGCTGCCCGTCGCGCGCCGCGCGGCGGCAAGCGCGAGGCCCGTGGTGCTCGATGCCCGTGCGGATGGCTCAATTACCCTGACGATTGGCACACGCTCGGTCGTGCTGGATGCGCGCGGGCGCCTGCTGCTCCACCGTTCCGGCCCCTGGCCGCACATTTCCGCGGTCGATGTCATCGAAGGACGCGTCCCTTCCTCCGCCGTCGATGGACGCGTGGCGTTTGTCGGGGCCACCGCGGCCGGCCTGCGCGACCTCGCGGCCACCGCGCGTGACGCCGCCGTCCCTGGCGTGGAGATCCACGCCGCGCTGACAGAAACACTGCTCGGAGTCACCGGCTATGCACCGCCGGAGTGGGCCGCCCTCGCCGAAGTGGCAGCTGCCGTCATCGTCAGTCTGCTGCTGGCCATCATTGCCACGCAGCGTGGGTTGCTTGCCGCAGGCATCACGGCCGTGCTCCTCTGCTGGCTGCTGTGGTGGATGGCGGGCGCCTTGCTCCGCACCGGCACCGTGGTGTCACCAACCTGGGCACTGGCCGCCGCCGTCATCACGCTGGCCGGTGAAGGTATTGCCCGGCTCGGCCGCGAGCGGCGCCGCGCCGATCGCGAGCATCAGCACCGCGAAAACGCCCAACGCCTGATCGTGCAGGCGTTGACCACGCTCACCGAAACACGCGACGTGGCCACCGGCCTCCACGCCCGCCGCACGCAGGAGTACACGCGCCTGCTGGCAGAGGCCCTGGCTCATCGTGCGCCGTTCCATCATGAACTGTCGAGCGACCGCGCAACACTCCTCGCCACGCTGGCGCCCCTGCACGACATCGGCAAGGTGGGCGTGGCCGACGCGGTGCTCCGCAAGCCCGGCCTGCTGACACCCGAAGAACAGGCCGAGATGCGCCGCCACCCCGACCTCGGCTACGACAGCCTGCTGAAAGCCGAAGAACTGGCCGGCGTTCACGACAATGAGGTGATGGCGCTGGCCAAGGAGATTGTCCGTACGCACCACGAACGCTGGGATGGTTCCGGCTACCCGCGTGGCCTGCGTGCCCGCGACATTCCTCTGTCGGGCCGTATCGTCGCGGTCGTGGATGCCTACGACGCCATGGTGTCGGGCCGCACCTACCAGGACGCGCTTGCCCACGAAGAAGCGGTGGCCATCATCACCCAACGTCGAGGCACGCACTTCGACCCGGAGATCGTGGATGCCTTCCTCGACATCGAGGACGCGTTCCGAAAGGTCGAGCGAAATCCCGAGAACCTCAGGACCCCAGTCCCCCTCTGACGTACAATCATCTTCTTGCCCATGCAGCGCCCCGTGACCCCACTTGTGTGGCTCCTCGCGTGCCTGCTGGCGGCCGTCGAGCCCGCCGCCCAGGGACCGTCCACAGGCTGGACGCTGCTCTCGAGCGACGGACGGCGGCCGCTGCCGGTCACCGTGGTCAACGGCGTCGACTACGTGCTGGTGGACGATCTTGCGGCTCCATTCGGGACAACGGCTCGCGAAGCCGCGGGCGGCCTCACGCTCGCGGTGGGCGGGCGCACCATCATTGTCACGGCGGACCAGACGGTCGTGTCGGCGGCCGGGCGCCTGGTGTCATTGCCGGCACCCGCGCTCAGACGCAACGACCGCTGGTACGTGCCAATCGACTTCGTCGCACGCGCGCTGGGCCCCGCCATGGACCTGCGGCTCGACCTCCGTCGTCCGTCACGGCTCATCGTGAGTGGCGACCTCCGCGTACCTCGGGTGGTGGGCCGCGTGGACACCGGCGCGGCCGGTACCAGCGTCACGTTCGACGTGTCGCCCCCGGCCACCGCGCGCGTCAATGCCGAAGGCGGCCGCATCGTGGTGCAGTTCGACGCCGATGCGCTGGACCTGGCGCTGCCGCAGGTGCCCACACAGCCTTTTCTGGTGTCCATGGCTCCGGGTGACGTGGCCAACACGGTGGTACTGACGCCCGGACCACGTTTCGGCGTCTATCGGTCGGCCTCGTCGCAGCCCGATTCATCCTCGTCACGCCTGACGCTGGATTTCCTGGCCGCCGCCACCGACCTGGCGGACGTCGCACCGCCCACCCCGACCGCTCCCCCCGAGGTCCGGCCGTCGGCGTTGCCGGCACCGGCCGTGGGCGTGCGAACCGTGGTGATCGATCCGGGCCACGGCGGAACCGAAACGGGCGCGCTGGGGCCGCGCGGCACGACCGAGAAGGACGTGACACTGGCCGTCGCGCGCCGCCTGCGGACGCTCATCGAAAGCCGGCTGGGGCTCCGCGTGTTCCTGACACGGGAGGACGATCGCACCATCTCGCACGACGACCGGTCGGCGTTTGCCAACAATCACCGCGCCGATGTGTTCATCAGCCTGCACGCGAACTCCGCTGCCCGGTCACACATCAAGGGTGCCGAAATCTATTACCTCAGCGTGGACCGGGCCGACGAAGACGCACGCCGCCGGGCCGCCGAGTCCGCCACGGCGCTGCCTGCGCTTGGTGGCGGCACACGTACCATCGACCTCATCCTCTGGGAAAACGCGCAGGCCCGCTACGTCGAGCAGTCCTTCGATCTGGCCGCGCACATCGAAGCCGCACTTCGCGCACGCGTGGAGATGAGCCCGCGAGCCGTGCAGCAGGCCCCCTTTCGAGTGCTGGTGGGAGCAAACATGCCGGCGGTGCTGGTCGAGATGGGGTATCTGTCGAACCCCGAACAGGAGCGCCAGTTGACGGGCGCCGACTACCAGACCCGCGTTGCCGAAGCGCTGCTCGAGGCGCTGACGCGCTTCCGGGCGCAACTGGAGCGAACGGCCCAGTGACGTTGCGACGCATCCTGCTGACGGTCGGAGGCCTCGTCGCCGCGGGCGTGTTTGGATGGCTGCTGATGTCGGCCCTCGACCGCACACTCAGTGCACCAGCCACACCCGGCGCCGACACCATCGTCGACGAAGCACCAGTTGCCGTGGCGCCGCCGCCACCGGACGTGCCTGCCACCGGACCGCGGATCAAGGCCACTTTGTACTTTGCGTCGGCCGACGGACAGCGGCTGGTGGGTGTCGAACAGGAGGTTCCGCTGGCCGAGACGCCCGTAGCGCAGGCGCGTGCCATTGTCATGGCGCTGCTGGCGACACGTCCGGACGAGTCGTTGTCGTCCACCATCCCCGAAGGGACGACACTACGCGGCGTCTACGTATCGGCACGCAACGAGGTCTTCGTCGACCTCGACGAGACCGTACGCACCGGTCATCCCGGCGGTTCCATGCAGGAACTGCTCACGGTCTACAGCCTCGTCAACAGCGTGCTGGTCAACCTGCCGACAATGACGGAAGTGCAGATTCTCATCGACGGCCGTGAAGCCGACACGCTGGCCGGACATGTGGACTTGCGGCGCCCCTTGCGAAAGAATGAAGGGCTCATCCTCTCTCCGATCCAGTCACAGTAGAGTTCCTCATGATTCGACAGTACGATCGCGGTCCCGGTGAACTGCGTCCGACGCAGATCACGCCCCACTATCTGTTGCACGCCGAAGGCTCGGCCCTCATCGAGGTCGGCCGCACGCGCGTCATCTGCACCGCCAGCGTGGAAGAACGGGTGCCACCGTTCCTGCGCGGCTCAGGCAAGGGCTGGGTGACGGCCGAATACGGCATGCTGCCGCGCGCCACATCGACGCGGTCGACGCGCGAAGCCTCCAGCGGCAAGGTTGGCGGCCGCACCATGGAAATCCAGCGGCTCATCGGACGTTCGCTCCGCACCATCGTGCGGCTGCCGGAACTCGGCGAGCGCACGGTGTGGATTGACTGCGATGTCATCCAGGCCGATGGCGGCACGCGCACCGCGGCTATTACCGGTGCCTTCGTGGCACTCGTGCTGGCGCTGGAGCGCCTCAAGAAAACCGACGTTCTTCGCACGATTCCCATCAGCGACTACGTGGCCGCGACCAGCGTCGGCATCGTCGGCGGTATGCCGTTGCTCGACCTCGCGTACGAGGAGGATTCGCAGGCCGACGTCGACATGAACATCGTGAAGACCGGCGACGGCCGCTACATCGAGGTGCAGGGGACGGCCGAGTCCGAGCCGTTCGATCGCAACGCACTGGCGGGGTTGCTCGAACTGGCCGATGCCGGCATCGAGCAACTCATCGCCCGCCAGCGCGACATCGTCGGGCCGATCCTCGGCCGATGACGCTGCTGGTTGCCACGACGAACGCCGGCAAGATTCGAGAGATTCGCCACGTCCTGCAGGGCCTCGACGCCCGGCTGCTGACACTGGCCGACGTGCCGGCAGTGGCCGAGCCGGACGAGACCGGCACCACGTTCTGGGAAAACGCCAGGCAGAAAGCCCTGGCCTACGCAGCCGCCACGGGGGTGACGGCCGTTGCCGAAGACTCCGGTCTCGAGATTGACGCGCTGGACGGCGAGCCCGGCATTCACTCGGCACGGTTCCTTGGTGCCGGAACACCGTACGATGCGCGCTTCGCGGAAATTTATCGCCGGCTGCAAGGACGCGCCGGCGCGCCGTTCCGTGCGCGTTTCGTCACGGCGCTGGCCGTGGCCCGCGGCCACACGATCATGTTCGAAACCGAGGCGCGCATCGAAGGATTCGTCGCCCAGGGCCCGGCCGGTACCGAAGGGTTCGGTTACGACCCGATCTTCCGGTACGCGCCGCTTGGCCGCACCACCGCCGAGATGACCGCCGGCGAGAAAGCGTCAGTCTCGCACCGTGCGCGCGCGTTCCGTGATCTGCGACGCGCGATCACTGCGGGCGTGCTGACCGTAGACTCCACCACGCGCTGAGCGTCAGAACGCGGCATATATACTGAGGCGCCATCATGCTGCAGGAAGAGCGCTCGGAGCGCAGCCGAACCGCACTGCTGGAAGCCGCCCTCACGCTGTTCTCCAGCCAGGGGTACCGCGCCACGAGCGTTCGCGACATTGCCAGGCAGGCGGGCACATCCACCGGCAGCGTCTACCACCATTTCAAGGACAAGGAAGCCATCTTCCAGACGCTGCTGAACCACTTCTCGACGGCGTCGGGCCAGCCGGACTTCCCGCTGATGAAGGTGTTCGAAGACGGCGTGTTTCCCGACAACCTGCCGGCCATCGGTCAGGCCGCCCGCGAAACCATTCAGACGTGGCGCCCGTACATTGCCCTCATCTACGTCGACGTCGTCGAGTTCGAGGGCCGGCACATCCATCGCTTCTACGCGGACCTCGCCACGCGTTACCACGAATTCCTGGAACGGCGTCCCGATCTCGGTATCCCCGATCGCCTGCGCGAAGGTATTCCTCCACCCGTCGCCATGATCATGACGACGCGCATCTTCATTTATTACTTCGTGGTGGAGTTGCTCTTCGGCGTGCCCAATCACTATGGCCTCAGCAGCGACGAGGCAACCAGGGTCATCTCCGACATCCTGACGCACGGGCTCGTTCGCCGATCCTGACGGCCGTACGCCCGTCAGCCTCTGCGGCTGGCCTTCGCCTGTTCGATCATGCGGAGCTCGTACTCGAGCGTCTGGTCCATGCCCTCTTCCAGCGAACGGGCAGAAAACCCGAGTTCCTTCACGGCCCGCGCATTGGAACCGAGGTAGGTGGTGCCCGCCATCACGCGCAGTGCTTCGGGCGCCAGCGATGGTGGCAGTGCGACGAACCGGCCAACCCCACGCATGAGCAGCGCGGCGGCACGCATCGTGCCGGGTCCCGGGTGCAGCAGCGGACGAGGCACACCCGCCTTCCGGGCAATGATGTCGAACGCCTCCTCGAACGTATGCCGAGGGCCGGTGATGATGTAGCTTTCGCCCGGCTGGCCCCGCTCCATGGCCAGAATGTGCCCGCGCGCCGTGTCTTCGACGTGCGCCCAGCAGAACTCGGTGCGGCGTGGCGTCAACGGCAGCCGGCGCTGCAGCAGCCGAACCAGCGTGGCCCGAATGGCACTGGTGTCGCCCGGGCCGTAAATGACACCCGGCATCACCACCACGAGCGGCAGCCCACGCGCCATCATCGGCAGGGCCACGTCGTAATGCGCCAGCCACTTCGTTCGGTCGTACTCGCTCAGGTGGGGACCCTCGTACCGATACGACTCGTCGGGCATGGCCCCCTTCGTGTCCGAGAACACGGCCACGGTGCTGGTGTACACCCCCCTGGCGATACCCAGTTCCCGCATGGTGTCGAGGACGTTGCGGGTGCCCTCCACGTTGGTGCGCTCGGCCTCACCCGAGGAGACGCCCACCTTGTACCAGGCAGCACAGTGGAACACGCCGTCCACGCCCGTCATGGGTGCACGGAGACTTTCGCGGTCCGTGACGTCGCCGGTGTGCAGTTCCACCCCCAGCGGGTGCAGGATGCCGGCTCTGGCCGGATCGCGTACCAGCGCGACCACCCGATGGCCACGGCTGATGAGCTGCTTGGTGAGCTCTCCACCAAGGAACCCCGTGGCTCCCGTCACGAAGTAACGCGCCATTCCGCTACAATAGCAGGGGCATCGGGGCGTGGCTCAGCCTGGTAGAGCGCCCGCTTTGGGAGCGGGATGTCGCTGGTTCGAATCCAGTCGCCCCGACCACTTTTTCAGCGTCCGAAAATGATGCGCTCGCGCATCAGCAGCCCCGTGGCATACCGGACGAGCACCAGCGCCCACGCGGCCGTCATGACCGCGGCGCCCGCAATCAGCCCCCCACCCACCGCTTTCCCGCCCAGCAGGTCACCGAGCAGCAGATGCTGCCCGAGAATCGGGATCGGATACATCCACGGCTGGCTGGCAATGGGATATACCGAGCTCAGTACGCCCGGCAGCATCGGCACCATGATCAGGAAGCCCATGTAGGTTTGCGCCTCCCTGAACGAGCGCGCAAACGTGGCCAGGCAGACCTGGACCGCCGAAGCAAACAGGCACAGCGGGAGCACGGTGGCCAGCATGCCCGCCACCTGCCCGCCCGACAGGCGGAACCGGATGCCGAGGTCCTGAAGTGGCAGCATCCGCAGGATGGTCAGGCACAACACCGTGGTCAGGACGACGCTCAGAGCGGCCGACAGGCTGGCCGCCAGCCACTTGCCGCCGGCAATGGCGCCACGCGCGGCGGGATTCACCAGCAGGGGCTCGAGCGACCCGCGCTCACGTTCCCCGGCCGTGGCGTCCGTGGCCACGTGCATGCCGCCCGTGAACGCCGCCAGTGCGATGAACAACGGAATGAAGTTCAACACCGATGCCCCCCGCTGTTGTGCGCTGGACACCTCCACATCGTCGAGACGGAAGGGTGTGACGATGGCGGGGCTCACGCCACGCCCGACGAGCCGCAGCGCCGCCACTTCCCCTGCATACTGCTGCAGCAGGCTTCGCGCCCGCTGGACGTGCGGCCGCGAGGCGGTCTGCGACCCGTCCGACACGATGCGGATGTCGACCGGACGGGACGCCATGAAGTCGGCCTCGTAGTCCTCCGGCACGATGACGACCACGCGTACCTCGCGGTCGCGAACAGCCGCCTCCGGATCGGCCGGGCCTTCCACCACGGTCACGCCGGCCTGCTGGCGCAGCCACGTGATCAGCGCCGGCGCGTGTTCCATGCCGACAATCGGGATGGTGACATCACGGACGTCGCGCTGGCGTCCAGCCAGGCCGTTGAGCATGACGCCCACGAGCAGCGGCCCGAACAAGGCCCCCATCAACACCGAGTACACCGCCCGGCGATCACGGAAGGCGTCGCGCAGCTCCTTGCGCATCACCACGAACGCCTGCGACAGACCGTGCCTCATGCTTCGGTCTCCCGCGGCGTGCCCGTCAGTTCGACAAACGCGTCTTCGAGGTTTTCCCGGCCGGCGTAGGCGCGCAGTTCGTCGGGACTCCCGCTAGCCACCACGCGACCGCGCGCGATGACGACCACCGTGTCGCACAACGCCGACACCTCCTGCATCACGTGACTCGAGAAGAGTACGGCCCGTCCCTCTGCCCTGAGGCGGCGGATGATATCGCGCACGGCGCGTGTGCTCATTACATCGAGGCCGTTGGTCGGCTCATCCAGCAGCACGTTCTTCGGGTCATGAACGAGCGCACGGGCAATGGCCACCTTCGTCCGCTCACCGTGCGAAAAACCGGCCACCCGGCGATCCGCAATGGCATTCATGTCGAGCAGGCGCAGCAGTTCGTCGGCGCGCCGGTGCAGCACGGCGCCGGTGACCCCCTGCAATTCTCCGAAGTAGTGGATGTGTTCACGGGCGGTCAGACGCGGATACAGCCCCGACACATCCGGCAACACCCCCAGCAGGCGCTGCGCGCGCTGCGGCTCCGCCACCGCATCCACGTCGTCCACCATGATGCGACCGCTGTCCGGACGCATCAGGCCATAGAGCATACGAAGCGCAGTGGTCTTGCCGGCGCCATTCGGACCGAGCAGACCCGTGACGGCACCATCGAGCGCACTGAACCCGACGCCATCGACCGCCGTAATCGTGCCGAACCGCTTGTGCAGCCCTTCCACGTGAATCATGGCGTGGGTCCCGCGGGCGACAGGACAAACGGTGGACGCTGCTGCGTGGCCGCGCACGACACGTCCAGGTCGTCGGCCGTTCCCTGCTCCAGGAACGTTTCCACGAGACGGCGACCACAACCGGTTCCCAGAACGCCGTGGCCGGTATTGCTCACCACCACGTGCCGCCCGTGCGTCAGATGATCGGCCACCTGTTCACCCCAGGTTGGAGGCGTCACGGGATCGAGCGCGCCGGACAACAGCAGCGCCGGAACGTCCGACGACACGGGAGCATAGAAGCCTTCGTCCACGTCACCTCGGGGCCAGAACGCGCAGGCGTCGATGTGAATGCCCATGAGATGGCCGGCAAACACCGTGTCAACCGAAGCCGCCTCGTGCTCGGCCGGCGTCACGCGTGGCACGTCTTCGGCACACACCACCGACAACTGCATCCCGAGACTCATCCGCCCCTCTCCCGGCTCGCTCAGCATGCCCAGTGCAAACAGTCCCTGAAAATCACCGGCCTCGGCACGCACCAGCAGTTCCGGCACGATGGACGACGCGAGCGGCGAATACAGCGCACCGAAAAGGAGGTTCGCCACCAGCCGTGCATCCACGGGTACCGTCTCGGCCGCGCCGGTTCTGGGATGCACCACACGCGCGTTCACCGGCGCCTCCTGCAGCCGTGTCATCAGCACACGCAGCCGGTGGGCCATGTCCGGATAGCGTGCGTTGCACGCCTCGTCCGCGGCGCAATCGGCCAGCAGGCGATCCAGTGCCCGCTGGCCGTCACGCGGAAAGAACATCGGAAATTGCATGTCGGTGGGCACGAGGCCGTCCAGGACAATGCTGCGAACGTGTTCGCCATACCGCCGCAGATAGACGAGCCCGGCGCGCGTACCGTACGAGCCGCCGTAGATGTTGATGCGCTCGTATCCCAGGTACTGCCGGACATCATCCAGATCGTCCATGGCCAGGCTGGTGGTATAGAACCGCACGTCCGCGTCGTAGCTGTCCAGACACGCCTTCAGCCGATCGAGCACCACCGCATCGGGCTCGGCATACGACGCCACCGTCTCATCATCGAACTCGCACTCCAGCCCGTTCGACCGCCCCGTGCCCCGCTGGTCCACGAGGACGACGTCGCGGGAGGAGAGGATATCGCCCAACAGGCCGCGCAGTCGGCGCGCCATGCGCGCGGCGCCCTGTCCGGGACCGCCGGCCAGAAAAAACAGCGGATCGGACTTCGGCTGATTGCCGAGTGCCGGCA
>CAZZGM010000091.1:0-7031 GCA_964653955.1 uncultured Bifidobacteriaceae bacterium
CGGCGCCGCGTGGTGGCGCCGGGCCAGTGCTTCGTCCCAGGCGGTCATGACCGGCGCGGGCCGTCCCAGCGTCGACGCCAGCGTTTCCACGGGGCGCAGTTGATAGGTCAACAGCAGCCGTCCCAGCGACGTCAGCAGTTCGTCGCGCCATTCGCTGTCGGCGTTGAGCCACTCCGCGCCGTCGATGGGCAGTGTCCAATCCGTCCAGCGTAACGACTCGCGCGGCGATTCCGGGTGCGCGGCCACGGCCAGTCCTCCGAGGCGGTGCACGTCTTCGATGACGGCTTCGGCGGTCCCGGCCAGCGGGTAGGAGGAAGGCTGCGTCCCCAGGGCAACGAGATGTCCCCCCGCCGTGTTGATCTCCACACCTTCGATGCAGAGCACGCCCGACAGATAACGCGGCGGTGTCACGCGTGTGGCATCGCCGTGATCAGTGAGGATGACGAACTGCAGGCCCGCGCGTGCGGCGGCCGCGGCAATCTCCTCGACGGTGCCGGAACCGTCCGACTCCGTGGAGTGGATGTGATAAGCACCGCGCACCAGCACACCCTCCTGCTCCCAGTGCGGCGGCGGTGTGACGGCCACGGCCGGGGGCAGCAGACGCCATATGGCCACGGGTGCGACGAGCACCGCCAGCAGGAACGTGGTGAGGAGAATGCGTCGAGAGGCAGTCACCGGCGCGGATGGAACCGATCATACAGCGCGCGCAGCCGGGCATCGAGCACGTGCGTATAGATCTGTGTGGTGGACAAGTCCGCGTGGCCCAGCATCATCTGAATGGCGCGCAGGTCCGCGCCGTGTTCCAGCAGGTGCGTGGCGAAGGAATGCCGCAGCACGTGCGGGCTCACCTGCCGGGCCAGGCCCAGTGGTGTGGCATAGGCGCGCAGGATCTTCCAGAAACCCACGCGCGTGAGGGCCGTGCCCCCGCGGGCGTTGACGAACAGACGCGATGCACCACGGCGGCCCAGCAGCACGGGCCGGCTCTCCGCCAGATACCGTTGAAGCCATCCGGCGGCCTGTTCGCCCATGGGCACCATCCGCGCCTTTCGCCCCTTCCCCATCGTCGACAGAAACCCTTCTTCGAGATTGATGTCTCCGGGCGCGAGCGACACCAGTTCCGACACCCGCAGGCCGGTGGCATACAGCAGCTCGAGCATGGCGCGGTCGCGGAGTCCGCGAGGCGTGGTCACATCGGGCGCGGCCAGCAGCGCCTCCACCTGATCGGCCGTGAGGTATTTCGGCAGTGTCCGGATGGTGCGCGGTGCCGTCACCTCGTCCGCAGGGCTGGCGGCCACATGACCGTTGACCGCCAGATACCGATAAAACGTCCGGACGGCCGCTACCGTCCGTGCCACCGACCGTGGCGCGCGCCCCTCGGCCATCAACTGACGCACGAACGTATCGACATCACGCCGATCCAGCGCCGCCGGTTCCGCGCCCCGGCCAGCCGCAAACGCCGCCAGCTGTTGCAGGTCGCGTCCGTAGGCGTCCACGGTGTGGGGCGACAACCGGCGCTCGGTGGCAAGGTGCGTGAGAAACATGTCGACCAGGGACACGGGCTTTCAGCTTACCGTTGAATTGACAGCCCAGTGCCCCGGGACTAGCATCAGGGTTTGCTGTCAAGGCCCCGTTCGATGCCGATACGCTCCAAGTGGCAAGCGCTCCCGACCGAAGCCATCAATCCCGCCTCCCTCAACATCGACAAGCTCCCGGCGACGGGCATTGTCGACCTGATGCTCAGTGAGGATCGCAAGGCGCTGGTCGCCGTCCAGAAGGAGCGCGACCGCATTGCCGTGGGCGCGGACCTGATTGCCCGGTCGCTGCGTCGCGGCGGACGTGTGGTGTTCGTGGGCGCCGGCACGAGTGGTCGGCTCGGCATCCTCGAGTCGGCCGAAATGCCGCCCACCTTCGGCACCGATCCGCTGCTGGTGCAGGCCATCATGGCCGGCGGCAAGGGCGCCATCTTCCGCGCCAGGGAAGGCGCCGAAGACAATTACGAGGAAGGTGCACGCGCCATCAACCGCCTGACGCCCACGAAGAAGGACGTCATCATTGGCGTGTCGGCCAGCGGCATGACGCCTTTCGTGCGTGGCGCGCTCACGCGTGGCCGCAAGGCTGGCTCGCGCGTGATCTTCGTCACCTGTGATCCGCAGACCGAACTCCAGACGTTCGTGGACCTCACCATTGCCCCGGCCGTCGGCCCCGAAGTCATTGCCGGTTCCACCCGCCTCAAGGCCGGAACCGCGACGAAGCTGGTGCTGAATATCCTCACCACTGGCGCCATGGTCCTCACCGGCAAGACCTACGGCAACCTGATGGTGGACGTGCAGAGCGGCTCGGAGAAGCTGCGCGATCGGGCGCGCCGCATCCTGCACATGGTGGCCGGCCTCGAACATGCCGAAGCCGAAAAGCTGCTGAAGCGCGCCCACTGGAACGTCAAGGCCGCCATTGTCATGGCCAAGACGGGCCTGCCCTATAATCGCGCGCTCTCCCGGCTCCGCAAGGCCAACGACCTCATCCGCGAAGCCATTGGCGAGGACATCGAGCCCCGCCTGCGCGCGCTCATCGAGGGCTAGCCGCCGGGTCCAGCAGCACCGTTACCTCCGGATGCAACTGCAGGAACGACGCCGGCAGCTTCGTCGTCACCGGACCACCAAGCATGCGGGCCACGGCGTCCGCCTTCTCTTCTCCTGTGGCCATCAGGACAATGGCCCGCGCGCGGAGGATGGTGGTCATGCCCATGGACAACGCTTCGTGCGGCACCTGCTCCACGTCACCGCCAAACAATGACGCGTTGGCCAGCCGGGTGGCGGGCTGCAACTGCGCCCGGTGCGTGAACGCCATCAGCCCGTCGCCCGGCTCGTTGAATCCGATGTGACCGTTGGCGCCGATACCGAGCACCATCACGTCGATGCCGCCAGCGTCCGCAATCGCGCGCTCGTAGCGCCGGCATTCGGCCTCGAGGTCTGGCGCGTTTCCGTCCAGGAACCCGGCCCGCTCCGCGGAGACCCCGACCGCCTGAAACAGTTCCCGTTCCATGTACGCCCGATAACGGCCAGGATGGTCGGGCGGCAGCCCGACGAACTCGTCGAGGTTGAAGGTGCGCACATCGGCCCACCGCGTACCGCGCACGCGTGTCTGCTCGCGCAGCGCCTCATAAAACGGCAGCGGCGTCCGGCCCGTCGGCAGCCCCAGCACCAATGCCGGCTGGCGCTCGATGCGGGCCAACACGCGTGCCGCGAGTTCCCGCGCCAGGGTTCGCGTGTGATCGAACGTCTGTATCGTCACGGGCGTTCCCCGCCGCCCTCGATGTGGTCCGGTACGTCCATCACCCACAAGCTTAGCGGACCGGAAAGCCGGCCCCTTCGTGCTACCCTGGGAAGCTGTACGTGCTGCGCCTCCCCCTTTCGTGGTCGATCGTCCCGCTCGCCGCCGTGCTTGGCGTCCTCGCACTCTCGGCCAGCGCGCCCCGCGCTTCCGCGCAGGCGCCGGCGGCGGACGATGATGTGCGCGCGTTGTGGGTGACGAGGAGCACGCTGTCATCGGCCGATTCCATTGTGAAGATGGTGGATGCCGCGCGCACGGGCGGCTTCAACACGCTGCTCGTGCAGGTGCGGGGCCGCGGCGATGCCTATTACACCAGCACCATCGAGCCGCGGGCCGCGGAGCTGGCCGGACGGCCGTCGTTCGATCCGCTGGCACACGTCATCCAGCAAGCACACGCCGCCGGCATTCGCGTCCACGCCTGGATTGCCGTCAACCTGGTCTCCAGTGCCGCCACGCTGCCCTCCTCGCGCGAGCATGTGCTCTATCGTCACCCCGAGTGGCTCATGGTGCCGCGCGCGCTTGCGGTGGAGCTCCGAGGCGTCGACATCCGCAGCCCCGAGTATGTCGGCCGCCTCGCGCGATGGTCGCGCGCCAACAACCAACAGGTCGAAGGGCTCTATATTTCGCCGCTGCATCCGGGCGCGGCCGCACACATTGCCGACGTCGCGCGTGAGCTGGTGAGCAACTACGAGCTGGACGGTGTGCATCTGGACTACGTGCGCTTTCCCAGTGCCGACTTCGACTACAGCCGCACCGCACTGCAGCTGTTCAAACAGTCCATGGACGCGGAGCTGTCCGCCGACGAGCGCCGCCGCGCCGCTACGCGCGAAGCGGTCGATCCGTTTGCCTATCCGAATCTCTACCCCGAACGCTGGAACGGGTTCCGGCGCTCGCGCCTCACCTCGCTGGTCATGCGCGTGCGTACGGCCGTCAAGCAGGCGCGGCCCGACGCCGTACTGAGCAGCGCCGTGGTCGCCGACGCGCACGATGCTTTTACGTCGCGTCTCCAGGACTGGCGGATGTGGCTGGACCAGTCACTGATTGACGTGTTGTGCCCCATGGCGTACACGACGGACGCTCGCACGTTCGAATCGCAGATTGCCGCGGCCTACGAGTACGCCGGCGGCCGTCCAGTGTGGGCCGGCATTGGCGCCTACCGGCTGTCGGTGCCGCAGACCTCCCGCTTCATTACCGCCGCTCGCCGGATTGGTGTGGCCGGCTCGGTGCTGTTCTCGTACGACGCGCTGGTGGCGCCTCCCAACACGGCCGCGACGCTGGCCGAACTCGGGCGCGCGGCCTTCGGCGACGGATCACAGTAGCCCGCACCGACATGGCGCTGTCCGCGCTCGACTACGCGGTCATCGGGATCTACCTCCTCGCCATCACCGCCTTCGGCGCGTGGTTTGCCCGTTTCCAGCACACGACACGCGACTACCTCCTCACCAGCCGTTCCGTGCCCTGGTGGGCCGTCTGCTTCACCATCGTGGCCACGGAAACCAGCACGCTGACCTTCATTGGTATTCCGGCGACGGCCTATGGCACGAACATGACGTTCCTGCAGCTTGCGGCTGGCTACGTGATTGGCCGCATCCTGGTGAGCGTGCTGTTCATTCCCGCCTACTTCCGCGGTGAGCTGTACACGTCGTACGAACTGCTGCGCCACCGATTCGGGCCGCGCGTGCAGACACTGTCGGCGGCCATTTTCCTCGTCACACGCTCGCTGGCCGACGGCATTCGTCTCTTCACCACGGCCCTCGTGATTGCCGTGGTGACACAGCTGCCGGTCAGTGCGGTCGTGGTGGTGCTGGGCGCCGTCATGATCTTCTACACGATGCGAGGTGGCGCATCAGCGGTCATCTGGACCGACGTCGTCCAGATGTTCGTGTATGTGGCGGGTGCCGCCATCATTGCCTGGGCTCTGCTGGCGCGCATCGACGGCGGATGGGCCGCCGTCGCCGATGCCGGGCGTGCAGCCGGCCGGTTTACGGCCATCGACCTGTCATTCGATCCGTCGCGTGTCTACACGTTGTGGGCGGGCGTCCTGGGCGGTGTCGCCCTCACGCTGTCCACGCACGGGACGGATCAGTTCCTGGTGCAGCGTCTGCTGTCGGCCCGCAGTGCCGCGCAGGCGGGCACGGGCCTCGTCCTGAGCGGCTTCATCGTGTTCGTCCAGTTCATCCTGTTCCTGCTGATTGGCGTGATGCTGTTCACGTATTACCAGCAGGTGCCACTGCCGCAGCCACTCGCACGCATCGACGAAGTGCTGCCGGTATTCGTCGTCCATACGCTGCCACCCGGTGTGGCCGGCTTCATCGTGGCGGCCATTGTCGCGGCGGCGCTGTCGCCGTCACTGAACGCCATGGCGGGGACCACGGTCACGGACTTCTACACGCCGTACGTCAACCCGACGGCCAGCGATGCCGAACGCCTGCTCGTCTCGCGGCGCGCCACGGTGGTGTGGGGGCTGGTGCAGATGGGCGTGGCGCTGGGCGCGCAGTTCATGGCGCGGCCCGTGCTGGAGGCCGGCCTGTCGGTGCTGTCGCTTGGCGCCGGAGCGGTGCTGGGCGCGTTCCTGCTCGGAACGCTGTCGCCAGCCGCGCGCGAACGTGATGTGTTTGCCGGCATGCTGGCCGGACTCGCGACCATGGCGTTCGTGTGGACGGTCACGCCGATCGCGTGGACGTGGTACGTCCTGATTGGTACCGTCGCGACCGTGCTCGTGGCCGAAGTGTCGCGCCGTGTCGTGCCCGCTCCTGCCGGAGTTCAGGGATGACGCCGCTGCCGCACACACGGGCCGTCATCGAGGACGCCATCGCCTCGCACGTGTTCCCGGGCGCGGTCGTCGACGTGCACGGCGATCGCGAAACACATGGCGCCATCGCCCTCGGCCACCTGTCGTACGATGCGGAGTCACCGCCGGTCACGGCCGACACCATCTACGACCTCGCATCGCTGACCAAGGTGTTGTGCACGGCCACGCTGGCCGCCGCCCTCGTGGAAAAGGGACGTTTCGCGCTCGACGATCCGGTTGAACGCTGGTCGCCGGTCTGGCACGGCGACGACCGTCGAGCCGTGACGATTCGCCATCTGCTGGAACACAGCTCGGGGCTGCCTGACACGCGGCCCTACTATCGCCACTGGTCCGGCCGCGATGCCTTCGAAGCAGCCATTGGCCACGAACCACTCGTGTACGCGCCGGGGACGCGGAGCCTCTACTCCGACGCCGGCTTCATGCTGCTCGGCTTCATCATCGAACGGGCCGGCGCCAGTCCTCTCGACGAGCAGTTTCGTGCGTGGCGGGACGTGCACGTTCCGGGCATCGAGCTCGACTTCACGCCATCAGACGCCTGGCTCCCGCGCACGGCGCCAACCGAAGACGACGCCTGGCGCGGCCGCCTGCTTCGAGGCGAGGTGCACGACGAAAATGCCGGCGCGCTGGGCGGTGTGGCGGGACACGCCGGGCTGTTCGGAACGGCAGCGGCCGTCAGCCGTGTGGCGCGCTGGTGGCTGCAGGCCGTTCGCAAGGAGGGCCTGCATGCCGCGTGGTTCAGGAAAGGCACGGTGGCCGGCAGCTCGCGAGCCCTGGGCTGGGACACGATGCTGCCGACCTCGTCGTGCGGTACCCGGCTGAGTGCCGCGGCGGTGGGTCACACGGGGTTTACCGGCACCTCGCTCTGGATCGACCCGACCACCGGCCGGTCGAT
>CAZZGM010000091.1:7041-9709 GCA_964653955.1 uncultured Bifidobacteriaceae bacterium
CCGCGTGCACCCGTCGCGCGCGGGCGACGGGATATCACGCGTCCGCCGCGCCGTTCACGATGCCATTTCCGGCGATTTCTCTGGCGACTTCCGGTTGTGATGCATCCGGTCCACTTCGCGTGCGACGACCTGTGAGAGGCGTTCGGCCGCCTGTGTGATGGCGAGATACAGGTCCGCGTGTACTTCCTCCACTCGCACCGACGTGCGCCGCGACCCCTCCAGCTGAAGCGTGATGTGGCAGGCCTTGTCGGCGCCGCCGCGGCCAGGACCGTTCACGTCCTCGAGCCGCACCGTGATCTCCTGCACCCGATCACCGAACCGCCCAACCGCGCTGGTGAGCCGGCGTTCGATGTGCTGGCGGATGGCATCGGTTGCTTTCAGGTGTCCACGGATATCGATATGCATGATGGCCTCCTGCCTGGATGCCCGGCCACGACGGTAGCCGGCGCGTCAGAACGAATCAGGAACTGAGAGTGGTGTCGCTATCGGCCCGGTGGCAAGACCGGTTGAAAGATGGAGCCTCCCGGCGGCATGCCGGGCACCGGCGGATAGGCCGGCTGAGGCTGCAGGCCCGGCTGGCCGAAGCCGCCCGGCTGCATGGGTTGCCCGAACGGCCCCGGCTGCATCGGCTGTCCAAATCCGCCGCCGGGTTGTGCGGGCTGCCCGAATGGCCCGGGTTGCATCGGCTGCCCGAACCCACCACCCGGTTGCATGGGTTGCCCGAACGGTCCCGGCTGCATCGGTTGGCCAAACCCGCCGCCGGGCTGCATCGGTTGCCCGAAGCCTCCGGGCATCGGCGAGCCGCCGACGCCCCCTGGCTGCCCGGCGCCGCCTGGTTGTATCGGCTGGCCGAAACCGCCGCCGCCCATACCGCCCATGTTCGAGGTCGCCATGTTCACGAACACCCACTGGTTGTACTGGTTGGTGCCGTTGAAGATCCGGATCGACGTTTCCTTGCTCTTCGACATCACGCCCTGAATGCCCATGTTGGGCTGCGTGCCTGCGGTCATGGACGACTGAGGGAACCCGCTGCCGGCGCCGACGCTGCCGCTGAGACCGCCCTCCATGCCACCGGCGCCTGTACCGCCACCGAAGCCACCAGTCCCTATGCCGCCGCCCATGCCACCAGGACCGGTGCCTCCACCCATCCCACCGGTCATGCCACCGCCGGCCATACCGCCGCCGAAGCCGCCGGGCGGTGCGATCTCACCGGGTCGAGCCGCGCCACCCTGCGGAGGAATACCGGGCTGGCCGGGCACACCGCCACCGGCGGGAACGACCACGAAGTCGTCGCCGGTAATGGGGTCTTTATATTTTTCGCGGAGGAACCGCTGATCCACCAGCACGTCCACGGAGGGCGGGAACGTGTTGGCATAGCGCATCTGATAGAGCCGGATGGCACGCGCGTACTGCTGGCCGCGCCAGATGAGCTCTTCTTCCTTCTCGCGCCGGGTGGCGTGACTCCACACCGGCAGCGCCACGGTCAGCAGGACGGCCATGACGTTCAAACCAACGAGCAGGGCCGCCATGGCATATCCCTGCTGGGCCGCGCGACTGCCTTGACCGGCTAAACCCATGCACCTATTATCCTTGTTGGTCTTCACTGTGTCATCTCTTCGCTGGCCGGCCCTGACGGTACTGCTGGCGGTGTTCACCCTGTCGGCGTGCGACAAGGTGCCACTGCTGGCCCCCACTTCGTCGACGATCAACCTCACAGTCAATACGACGGTCGTACCGGTCAACGGGACTGCCGAAGTCACGGCTTCTGTCACGGAATCGGCAGGCACCCCCGTCCACAACGGCACCGTCGTCACCTTTACATCGTCGTTTGGCACCATCGAGCCCAACGAAGCCCGGACGAACAGCGGCAAGGCCACGGTGCGGTTCATTGCCAGCACGCAGTCGGGCACGGCCCAGATTGGCGCCTTCTCTGGCGCCACGCGGTCGGAAACGGTCGAGATTCTCGTCGGTGGCGCGGCCGCCGAGCGCCTCGTGCTGCGTGCCAATCCGCAGACCATTTCCGCGACCGACGGGCGTTCGGAAATCATTGCCACCGTACTGGATGCCTCCGGCAACCCGCTGCGTGGCGTGCCGGTCACCTTCTCCGCCGGCACCGGTCAGGTGTCGCCGGGCCAAGCCATCACCGACGACAACGGCGAGGCGAGAACGACGTTCATGGGCTCGCGCAGTGGCACGATCACGGCGTCAGCCGGCAGCCAGGACGCCACCGTGGAGGTCACCGTGGCATCACCCGGCGTGGAAATCACGCCACCTGACACGCTCGAAGCCGGTGTCGCCGCCACGTTCCAGATCGTGCCCATTACCGACGGCGGAGCCATCCGCGAAGTGGTCATCAACTGGGGCGACAACTCTCCCCAGACACGGCTCGGCACCATTTCCGGCAGCACGCCGGTCGCGCACGTGTTCGCGCGCGCAGGTATCTATACGGTGCGAGCCACGGTGACCGACGCACAGGGTGTGACCGGCACGTCGAGCATCGTGGTGAACGTCACCGAGCAGTCGACCATTGCCGTGTCGCTGAGCGCCACTCCCAACCCCGTGTCACTCAGCAACCCGCAGCAGGGGCTCGTGACATTCTCGGCAACGGTGGGCGGCGGTCTGGGCGGCGGCGTCACGGGTATTCAGTCCTACACGTGGGATTTCGGTG
>CAZZGM010000092.1:0-9646 GCA_964653955.1 uncultured Bifidobacteriaceae bacterium
CAACTCCGCCACGGCCTCGATGACCTCGTCGGTAATGGTGGTCGGATAGAGATAGAGCATCCGGATCCACTCGAGGCCGTCGACATCGTTCAGGGCCCGCAGCAGGCGGGGCAGGGCACCGCGCTCGCCGTGGTCGATGCCATAGAAGGTGGTGTCCTGGGAAATCAGCAGCAGTTCCTTCACACCTTCCGCCGCCAACTGCCGGGCTTCCTGCACCACCGAGTCGATGGACCGGCTGCGATAGTGACCGCGCATTTTCGGGATGATGCAGAACGCGCACTTGTAGTCGCAGCCTTCCGCGATTTTCACGTAGGCGTAGTGGCCGGGCGTGGCCCGCCGCCGCGGCGTGGCCGCGTCGTACAGATACGTCGGCAGATCCACGCCAAACACGGGCATGTCCGCCGGCGGCCCGGGGACGAGCGCCGGGACGAGGGCGGAAACGGCGGCATCGGGGGGTGCCGTGGCGGCAGGGGCCTTCGGATCCCGACGATAGAAGGTCATGGGCGACGTCCCGGCCGTGGTTTCGCCGCTGCCTGCCTCCGCGCGCCCCGTGCCCGACAGGGCTTCCACGAGCCCGGTGACTTCACCCGTTCCGAGAATCACGTCGATTTCCGGAATCTCGTTTCTGAGCTCGGCGCGATAACGCTCAGCCATGCAGCCCGTGACGACCAGCTTGCGGCCGGCGGCCTGCTTTTTGAGCTCCGCCATCTCGAGGATGGTGTCGATGGACTCCTGCTTGGCGCGGTCGATGAAGGCACAGGTGTTGACCACCAGCACGTCGGCGCCTTCGGCCTCCGTGGTGATTTCGTGCCCGGCCTGTTCGGCGAGACCCAGCATCACCTCGGAGTCGACGAGGTTTTTCGGACATCCGAGCGAGACAAACCCGATCTTCATCTGCCATCAAGTCTACCGTGTAGGGCGCACGTTCACCGCCTGTCCCCGTGGTTCAAGCCCGGTGCCCACTCGAGTTGACGGTGCCCAACGGCGCGGCACCGCCCGAACACCGCCGATTTCAGGCCGATTGCCGCTGATTGCGTATGTGCCACAAACGCGCAAACAGAGGTGGCCTGAGCGTCAGTCCGTTCGCAGTGCCCGCATGGGCGCCAGCGCCGCGGCGCGCAGGGCCGGGACGATGGACGCGGCCAGGGCGGCGAGGGTGAGCGCGGTGGCCGCCACGCTCAGGGCCGGTGGATCCCAGAACGAGACGCCGTAGAGCTGTGCCGACAGCAGGTAGCCGGCGCCGACGGCCAGCGGCAGGCCCAGCAGCAGCCCCACGCCGACGCGCTGGAAGGCACCGCCCAGCACCAGGCCGATGATGCGGTTGCGGTCCGCGCCAAGCGCCATGCGCACGCCGATTTCACCGGTGCGCCGCGCGACCGAATATGCCGTCACTCCGTACAGCCCGATGGCCGCCAGCACCAGCGCGACCATACCGAACAGGCCGGCCAGACTGGCCACGGCGCGTTGCTGATCGAACGTGCGCTCCACCTGCTCGGCCAGCGTGCGGATAGTGATGACCGCGAGGTTGGGATCCACTTCGGCGAGTGTGCGTGCCACCTGCGGCTCGAGCACCCCTGGCGGCGTGTCGCTGACCAGCAGGATGCCGCCCGCGTAGAGCGACGAGGTCTGTACGCGCTGCATCATCTCGGACGCGTAGTCCACGGTCTGCGTCATCGGCACGAAAAACATCGGCTGCACCGGGCGATCGGTCTGGAACCCCTGGAACCGCGGATCGGCCACCACGCCGACGATGCGGAACGAGTTGACGTTTTCGGGCAGGTTGAGACCGAAGTGCCGATCCAGCGGATCCTCGTCGGACTTGAAAAAGCGTTTTACGAACGCCTCGTTCACGACGGCGACGTTTGCGGCGGTCTCGTTGTCGGCTTCGGTGAAGTGGCGCCCGCGCGTGAGGGTGACGCCGAGGTGCTGCAGATAGTCCGTGCTCACCCGATCCCAGGACGAGCCAGCCTGCTCGCCAGGCTCGGGCAGCGGTTTGCCCGCGATGAGGATGCCTTCGCCCCAGTTGTCGGTCAGCGGGTTGTAGAGTGCCAGTCCGGCGCCGCGAACGCCTGGAATGCGCAGGAGGTGGCTTTCGAGGTCGCGGTACAGCGCGGTCAGTCGTGGGCCCGGCTGGATGGAGGCCGATGGCCGTCCGATGGTTACCAGCACGCGGCCGTCACGTTCGAATCCGAAGTCCTGCCCCTGCAGGTTGCCCAGACTGCGGCCCAGCATGGCGGAGCCGGCCACCAGCACCACGCTCAGCGCCGCCTGCACCACCAGCAGCGTCGTCCGCGTGAACGACGAACGATCACCAATCGTGCGGCCCGAGCCACGCAGCGCCTCGATGGGATCCGTGCGAGTCGCAAACCACGCGGGCGCCGCGCCAAACAGCAGGCCCGTCAACAACGCCAGGCCGGTGGCAAAGGCCAGCACTGCCGGCGACGGCAGCGTCGCAATCGGCAGCGTCGTCGCGCCGGCAAACGCGAGCGACAGCAGGAGACGTGCGGCCAGGATGGCGACGCCGAGGCCGACCAGCGCGCCGCCGATGGCCAGCAGTACGCTTTCGACCAGGGCTTCGGTCACGATCTGCCGGCGCGAAGCACCCATGGCCAGCCGCACCGCCGTCTGACCACGTCGGGCCACGCCGCGTGCCAGCAGCAGGTTGGCCACGTTGGCACAGGCGATCAGCAGGACGAGCCCGCAGACGGCCAGGAGAATCCGGAGGCTCCGGCTGTACTGCTCCTTCATCACGCCGACGCCGGCGCCGGCCGGGACGACAGTAATGCTCTGCTGTGGCAGCGAGCGTTCGATATTGGGCATCCAGTTGGCGGGGTAGCCCGCCTCGTGCAGCATCCACTGCCGCAGCAGGCTGGTGAGCCTGACGTCCATCCCGTCCGTGGTGGCGCCCGGACGCAGCCGGCCGATGACACGCAGCCACGCCGAGATGGGCTGCCGCAGCAGCGACGTTTCGCCGGCAATGAGCGGTTCGTGTTGCAGCGGCAGCCAGAGATCCGCGGGATCGGCACGCAGGGTTTCGCCGAAGAAGCCGGGTGGTGCCACACCGGTCACCGTGAACGGATGGCCCTCGACGGCCAGCGTCGCACCGACGATGCCCGGGTCGCCGCCGTACTGCCGCTGCCAGGCGTGGTAGGAGAGCACCGCCGCCGGCGCGGACGCCGGTGTGTCGTCCCCGGCCGTGAACACACGCCCGGTGAAGGCGCCAACGCCCAGCGTGGTGAAGTAGTTGCCGGTCACGTAGAGCGCGCGGAGCGGCCGTGGCGCTTCATCCACTCCCTGCCGGCGTACGCTCATGCGCACCTGGCTGGACCGGAACGCCGTCAGCGATTCGAATTCCGGCAGCTCCGCCTGCAGGCGCTCGAAGAGCGGAAACGAGAACATGCCCCAGCGTTCCTGCGGCCCGCCCTGCACACAGCAGTTGCCGCCGTCGCCAATGCGATAGAGGCTTGCCGGGTCGCCGACCGGCAACGACTTCAGCATCACCGCGTGGATGAGCGTGAAGATGGCCGTGGTGCCGCCAATCCCGAGCGCGAGTGTGAGGATGGCCGTTGCCGAAAAGAGGCGCGCGCTGGCGAGGGCTCGGAGCGAGTAGCGGAGGTCGCGAAGCAGGGTACCCACGAACGCTTTGGACGGCAGCCGCGGGCGATTCGTTGCACGGCCCAACCGGAAGCAGCCGCGGGATGACGATCCGCCATCGCCCTTGCCTTCCGCCTTTTTGCCTTCTGCCTTTCGCCTTTTGCCTTTTGCCTTCTCCTACGGGTACAGGCGATAGAGCATGCGCGGGTAAGGAATGGTCTCGCGCACGTGCTCGAGGCCGCACAGCCAGCTGACGCAGCGCTCCACGCCCATGCCGAAGCCGCCGTGCGGCACCGAACCATAGCGGCGGAGATCCAGGTACCACTCGAAGGCTTCCTGCGGCAGTCCGTGTTCCGCGATGCGCTGCACCAGCAGGTCGTAGTCGTCCAGGCGCTGGCCGCCGCCGATGATCTCGCCGTAGCCCTCCGGCGCGAGCACGTCCACGCACAGGGCGCGATCGGGCTGGTCGGGGTCGGGCTTCATGTAGAACGCCTTGACGGCGGCCGGGTAGTGCGTGACGCACACGGGCCGATCGAACTGCTCGGACAGCACCGTTTCGTCCGTGCCGCCCAGGTCACCGCCCACCTCGAAGGGCAGACCCTTGTCCAGCAGGATCCGGGCGGCCTCGTCGTAGTGCAGGCGCGGAAACGGCGCCTTGACCGCTTCCAGCTTCGACGTGTCGCGCTCGAGCACCTGCAACTCGTTCCGCCGTCGATCAAGCACGCGGGCCACCACCGAACTGACCAGCCGCTCCGCCAGTCCAATCACGTCGTTCAGATCGGCGTAGGCCATCTCCGGCTCCACCATCCAGAACTCGGTGAGGTGGCGGCGGGTCTTGCTCTTCTCGGCGCGGAACGTCGGCCCGAAGCAGTAGACCTTGCCGAGTGCCATGGCATTGGCCTCGTTGTAGAGCTGACCGCTCTGCGTGAGATACGCCGTGGCGTCGTCGAAGTACTGCACGGGGAAGAGCGTGGTCGTGCCTTCACACGCCGCCGGCGTGAAGACGGGCGTATCGGCCAGGATGAACCCTTCGCCATTGAAGAAGTCGCGGATGGCGTCGATGACCTCGTGCCTGACGCGCAGGATGGCGGTCTGGCGTTCGGCACGAATCCACAGGTGGCGCCGGTCCATCAGGTAGTCGACGCCGTGCTCCTTGGGCGTGATGGGGAAGTCGTGCGCGGGCGAGACGACGGTCATGGCGCTGGCAATCAGCTCGTAGCCGCCCTTCGCGCGTTCGTCGGCGCGGACGGTGCCGGTCACCGTGATGGCGCTTTCCTGGCTCAGGTGATCGGCCTTCGTGAACGTCTCCTCGTCGACGTCCTTCTTGCCCATGACGACCTGCAGAAAGCCCGTGCCGTCGCGGACGACGAGAAAGTGGATCTTGCCGCTGGACCGGCGGTTGACCAGCCAACCCTTGATGGTGACCGTGTCGCCGACGTGCCCGCCAATCCGATCGATGTACACGTGTGTAGCCATGTGCGTATCCTGAGCGCCAGAGGCGTTCATCTTAACCCCACAGTCCACTGGTGTAGCTCGCCGTGCGCATGCTCAACGCCAGGCAGCATCGGCCGCGCCTGATCAGCGGAGTTCGGGAATGGACTCGGTCAGCAAAACGGCCAGTTCGCCGAAGCGTGGCTGCTGCAGTGTCGTCCGTACGTACTGCAGCGTGCGGGGCATGTACTGGATGTACACGGGATTGTCGCGCGCGGTCGTCTGGTAGCCGAAAGTGCCCAGCGCCTTGAGGTTCCGTTGCAGGCCCATCAGATCGAAACGGCCGCGGAACGCAGTGCGTGTCGCCGCCGTGATGTCCGGTGCATGCCGCGTGAGCGCCAGGTACCAGTCGATGAGTTCGTCCACCTGTCCCGGCAGCAGGTCGACGTACGAATCGCGCAGCAGCGAGGCGAGGTCGTAGGTGTCGGGACCCATGCGCGCGTCCTGGAAGTCGATGATGTGCAGCGCACCGCGGTGCCACATCAGGTTGCGGCTGTGGTAATCGCGATGACACAACACACGCGGCTCCGCTGCCAGTTCCTCGACGATGGTGCTCCACTCGCGGGCGAGGGCGTCGCGCGCCGCCGATGAGAGCGCGATGCCGCGATACGCGGCCAGGTAATGGCGGACGAAGAAGTCGAGTTCCCAGGTGAGCTTTTCGACGTCGAAGGCCACGCCGTAGGGCGGGCACGTGTCGGAGGCGAGCGCGGCGCCGCGCTGCTGGAGCGTGGCAATGTACTGCACGGCCTGACGATACAAGGCACGATGTTCGTCCGGCGTAGCCAGGCCCAGATGCGCCTGCAGCGTCACGTCGCCGAGATCCTCCAGAGCCAGGATGCCGAGCGGGTTGGAGTGATGCAGAATCCGCGGTACCGGCAGCGGCATGCGCGTCAGCAAATCGGCCACGCTGACAAACGCCATGGATTCGGCGTCAATCGGACCGGTGTGTAAGGCCAGCACCAGCGACGAGTCGTCGGCGAGGTGCACGCGGAAATACTGACGGTCGGATGCATCGCCCGTGAGTGGAACCACGCGCTGCACCTGCGGAGAGAGGCCGTGCTCGTCCAGATACTGAGTGATGCGGGGATCCATGCGGAGCGGGTCCTCTGAGAATGGTCAGAGTGGCGTGACGCCGTCGGGCGTAATGACCTGGCGATGGTATCGCGCTCCCGCCGGCACCGTCACATCGTCGGTGAGGATGCAGTACGACACGTCCGCGCCTTCGCCAACCGTCACGCGGTCCCACAGGATGCTCGACGTGACGCGCGCGCCGGGTGCAATCACGGTGTCCGCGCCCCGGTCGTCCTCGCCATGGCCCTCGGCGGCCAGTCCGAGGGCCGTGGACAGATAGTCGGCCGGCGTGCCGACGTCCACGAACGTGCCCGTGACCGGATGCACCCGCGCGGCCCGGTGCCGCGACGCCACGAGGGCCGGATACATTTCGCGGATGATGTCGGACGAGCGGTCGGGGACCACGCCGGCAAAGGCGCGCGCGTCCACGGCCTGCACGCCCACGAAGTGCCAGGGCCGCGAACCGCGCGGCAGCGTGGCGACGTCGGTGCCACGACGGACCGAGCCGACGAGCGCCTGGCCGGCATCGGCCAGCAACGCGTTGTAGTGGGACAGGTCGGCCGGCGCCACCGCCAGCGTCGCCAGCGCGCCAGATGCGACATGTGCGGCGGCCAGCTCCGCCAGGTCGATGTCCGTCATGGTGTCGCCGTTGACGATGAAGAACCTGTCGGCGGCCAGCAGCGGCAGCGCGCGGGCCGGACCACCCGCCGAACCCAGGGCGTGGCGCTCCCAGGAGTAGCGCACGTGCAGGTTCCATGGACTGCCATCGCCAACCACGCGGCACACCGTATCGGCGCGGTGGTGCAGGTTGATGACGACGTCGCGAATGCCGGCCTGGTACAGCCGCTCGAGAATGCGGACGACGATCGGGCGTCCGGCGACCGGCACGGCCGCCTTGGCCCGCAGCTGCCCAATGGGCCCGAGCCGTGTGCCCAGGCCAGCCGCCAGCACCAGGGCCGGCCAGGAGACCGTGCTCATGCGTGCGGAGATGCCGGAAATGTCATGTCGGTGGGCGGAGTGTCCGCGGCGCCGCAGTGTTGTTCGAACAGCGTGCGGTACGAGAGGGTGATGTAGTCGGATTCACCGCGGCCGAGCGCGCGGGCCGTTTCGGTAATGGCCTGCTGACTGCCTTCGATTTCGACGAACGTGCCAATGGGGGTTTCGTCGATGGCAATGACGGCATCGCCCGAGGCAAACTCCTCGCGGTATTTCTCGTAGCGGAACCACACGTGCAGGCCGATGGACGTGAAGATGGTGGCCAGCGTGGCGCTGTCGCCGGCGGTGGTTTCGTGTTCCTCCCGCAGTTTCACGAGGCCTGGTTGCGGCGGCCCTTTGAACGTCACGCGGCAGTGGCCGTCTTCGTCCCTGATCCGGAGAGCCGAGCGCCGGGCCGCGAGTGCACGATCGCTGGTGTCGAACAGCGCGTCGCGCTGCAGCCGTCGCGGACGAAGCGGAACGGCGCCGAGCGCCAGCACGCGTGCGCGTGCGTCACCGGCCGAGTCGAATCGCAGCTTGATTTCGCGCTCGAGTGCCATGAAAAGGAAAAGGGCGGTCCCGGAAGACCGCCCTTTCACTGTAGCAGAGCCGCTGGTGCTTCAGCGCTTGCGCACGGTGACGAACGTCTCCTGCCCGTTGCGCAGCAGCAGGAAGAATGCCGTGGCGCCATCCGGCACCTGGTTGAGGATACGGCTGGCCTGCGCCGGCGTGGAGACCGGTTGGCGGTTGACCTGCAGGATGATGTCGCCGCGCTGGATGCCCTGCCGGAACGCGGGGCTGCCCTGCTCGACGGCGCTCACGATGACGCCTTCGGTGTCCGCGGGAAGGCGCAGGCGGCGCTGCACATCGGCCGTGATGGGCGCCATGGTGATGCCGAAGCCGGTGGATGCCTGCTCCTCGGGCTCTTCGCGCTGGTCGTTACCCGCGCGCGTGGTTTCGGCATCGAGGTTGAGTTCGTCCACGGTCAGGTTGAACGTGCGTTCCTTCTTGTCGCGCATGACCTTCACCGGGACGGTCGATCCGGGCCGCGTGCTCGTCACGTGCGCCACCAGTTCGTCGCGGTTCCGCACCGTCTTGCCGTTGAACTCCAGCACGATGTCGCCTGGCTCGAGTCCGGCCTTGGCGGCCGGCCCGCCGGGGTTGACCACGGCCAGCAGCGCCCCGCGGCGTTCGGACAGGCCGAACTCGGCCAGCGCGTCGGCTGGCACGGGCAGTACCTGGACGCCAATGACGCCGCGCGTGACCTTGCCCGTCCTGAGCTGCGGCAGCAGGTCACGGACCGTGTTGATGGGGATGGCAAAACCAATCCCGATGTTGCCCTGCTGACGGGCGTCGGTGTAGATGGCCGTGTTGATGCCCACGACTTCGCCCCGCACGTTCAGCAGCGGACCGCCGGAGTTGCCCGGGTTGATGGCCGCGTCGGTCTGCAGTACGTCCTGCGACCGGCCGTCGGTAATGGGGAAGGGACGCTCCTTCGCGCTGATGACGCCCACGCTCACCGTGTGGGCCAGGCCGAACGGGTTGCCAATGGCCATCACCCAGTCGCCGGGTTCCATCTGCGACGAGTCGCCGAACTTCACCTCGGTGAGCTCGCGCCTGGGCTTCTCGACGAGTTCGATGAGCGCGCTGTCGGAGAGGGGATCGCGGCCGATCACCCTGGCTTCGTAGAAGATGTCCTGGTCCTCGCCGAACACCTGGACTTCGATTTTGGTGGCGTTCTCCACCACGTGGTTGTTCGTGAGGATGAGCCCGTCACGGCTGATGATGAACCCCGTGCCGGCGGCCTGCGTTTCCTGCTCGCGCGGACGCCCCTGGTTGCCGGGTTGCCGACCGCCGCCACCAAAGAAGCGTTCCAGCAGGTCGTCGCCGCCGCCGAAGAACTCGGTCATTTCCTGGACGCGCTGCCGCGACGTCGAGCGGATGTTGACCACCGCCGGCGACACATCCTTGGCGATGTTGCGGAAGGTGGCGGCGTCCACGGAGCCGCTGAGCGGCGCGCTGTTCATGGGCGGCAGGGCCATCGTCTGTGCCGACGATGCCGGTGACAGATCGAGGCGCGACGCGATGACCATGCCGACGGCGAGTGAAGCGACCGCCAGCAGGAGCGCGTAAAACAGCGTGGTGTTGCGACTGGACATAACCCTCCTCGTAACCTCTCTACTCCAGTACGATGATACCCGTCTGCGACGGTCCGGTCACGGCCGGTCCGTCGGGGCCCCAGGCCACGTTGATTTCCGTGCGCACGCCGAAGTCGCTGAAATAGACGCCGGGTTCGATGGTGAAGATGCTGCCCGGCATCAGGCGGCGTTCGTCGTGCGTTTCGTAATCATCCAGGTGTGCGCCGGTGCCGTGGACCTCTTCGCCGAGGCTGTGCCCCGTGCGATGGAGGATGGCGGCGCCATACCCGGCCTGTTCGATGATGCCGCGGGCCACACGGTCGAGCTCGAACCCGCGGACGGGACGTCCCGCACGCGCGGCGTCCTGGACAAATGCC
>CAZZGM010000093.1:0-9558 GCA_964653955.1 uncultured Bifidobacteriaceae bacterium
TCATCACGCCAATGCCGCCAATGGCCAGCGTCAGCACGCCGATGAACCCGAGCACCAGCTTCAGGCCGATGACAATACCCGCGGTGATTTCCGCCGTCTGCGTCGACCCGAACACCCGAAGCGCGCGTTCGTCCGACGGGTCGAAGCCCAGCCTGGATCCCAGCAGCGTCTTCACCTCCTGGTTGGCACGCTCTTCACGGCTGGCGTCCACGGCCTGGTACACCATCACCGTCGAGAACTCGGTATTCCACAACTGGCCCGCCGTGGTGTAGGGGATAAAAATCGATTCACGATCGGGGCGCAGATAATTGGACAGCTGCACCTTCTCGCGCTGGACGCCCGCGACTTCGAAGGTCATGCCGCCAATACGAATGCGCTGCCCCACCGGCTGCACGTTGCCAAACATCTTCCGCGCCACTTCGCTGCCCAGAAACGCCACGCGCCGCTGCAGGCGCACGTCCTCGGCATCGGGAAACCGTCCGTCGGCCACCCACTGGCTGCGCATGATGGCGTATTCGGGAGCAACGCCACGTACGAGGTAACTGCCCTGTTTCGTCCCCCACGTCACCGGAAAGTCGCGCGTGAACTCCGGGCTGACGAACTTCACCAGCGGAAGCTCACCCACCGCCATGATGTCGGCGGTCTTCAGCCGGATACGTTTGCCGGCGCGCTCGCCGCCAGCCTGACGGCTCGTCTGCCCGGGCCACGCCACCACCACGGCATCACCAAACGCACCGCGAAAGCCGCGAGCCAGCGCATCGCGAAAGCCGTTGCCGTAGGACAGCAGCATCACCACCGACACGATGCCCCACGAGATGCCCAGCGTCGACAGCAGCGCTCTCGTACGGTTGCGCGCCAGTCCCGTGAGGGCCTCGCGGACGATGTCGGCAAAGGATGTCATGAGGGCTGTCCTTCCACGAACTTCAGCTCTCGTAGCGCAGTGCTTCCACCGGCGGCAGCTGTGCCGCGCGGCGTGCCGGATAGGTGGACGTGACCACGCCCACCAGCACCAGCGTGGCCAGGGCCAGGGCGCCGGACTGCCACGTCAGCACCATGCCCTGAAAACGTTCGGGCATCGGCAACTGGTTCACCAGCGCGCACAACCCCAGCGCCAGCACGAACCCGGCCGACCCACTCAGCATCGTCAGGAAGAACCCTTCGAGGAAAAACTGCCGCTGCACGGCACCGGTCGTGGCACCCAACGCCTTTCGCACACCAATCTCGCGCGTGCGCTCACCGACGGCCACCAGCATGATGTTCATCACGCCGAGCCCGCCCAGCGCCAGCGTGATGAAGCCGACAATGCTGAAGAACTGCTTCATCGTGCCAATCATGCGCCCGAACATCAGCGTCTCGAGCGAGGTGTCCCATACGGCCAGAGCGTCCTGATCGTCGGGGTTGAACCCCTTGCGCCGTGCCAGCACGTGACGCACGTCGCGCTCGAGCGGCCAGTCGATGTCCTGGATGCGGCCGGTACGCGCGTCCAGCACGCGCGGCAGTCCATCCACCACCCACGGATGCGGCGCCACGATAATCTGCGACACGGTGCCGGCCGGTGCGTCGGGCCGGGGGAAGTCGCGGGCCATGGCCTGGAACGGCACGAACACCTTGTCGTTATCGGGCCCGCTGTAGTTGCTGTCCTGGTTCTTCTTCCGGATCTTGCCGATCACCGTATACGGCAGCCCATTCACCTGCACCACTTCGCCCAGGCCTTCGCGCGTGCCGAACAGCTGCGCCCAGGCATCGGCGCCAACGATGGCCACACGGCGCACCTGCGCGTTGTCATCGAAGGTGAAGGCACGTCCGCGTTCGATGTCGATGGTGCGAATGGCCTGATATTGCGGCTCGATGCCGTGCACCGACAACGACGCCGCGTTGTGCCGGCTCTTGATACGCAGACCTCGGTTGATTTCCGCACTCACCACGGCCACCAGCGACGCCTCCGCCTCAATCGCCCGCGCATCGTCCGCCGTGAGCAGCACGCGGCGGCCGGCACGTTCGCCGCCCGCCTGCATGGTGGTACGGCCACCCCAGACAATGGCAATGTTGCGGCCGAGTTCTTCGAGCACCTTCTGGTTGCCGCGCTGGAAACCTTCGCCGGTGGCCGACAGCATCACGACCGACACCACGCCCCACAGAATCCCGAACATCGTCAGGACGCTGCGCAGCCGGTTGGCGCGCAGGTTGTCGAGCGCCTGAACCAGTGCGTCTTTCATGGTGTGTCGCGCCGTTCGAGCGGGAATCAGACTCCGATGACTCTAGCCGGGCAGGACGACCTGGTCGCCCTGCTTGAGTCCGTCCAGCACCTGCGTGCGCGTGCCGTTGCCGATCCCGACACGAATCGGCACGCGGCGCCGCCCGCCCGACACGGCCGGATCGGCCAGGTCGACCGAGGCGTTCCGTTCGGCGTCGTAGCTGATGGCTGCTTCCGGAATCACCAGGGTGTCGGCGTGTTCTTCGAGAATGATTTCCGCGTTGGCGGTCATGTTGGCCTTGAGCTCGTGACCGGCGTTGTCGATGGACACCTCCACCTCGAAAGTGGTCACGTTGTCGCGCTCGACGCCAATGGGCGAAATCTGCGTGACGCGCCCCATGAACGTCCGGTCGGGAAAACTTTCGGTCGTGATTCGTGCCGGCAGGTCGAGCTTGACATGGCCGATGTCGGCTTCGTCGACGCGGCCGCGCACGAACACCCGCTCGATGTCGCCGAGCGTCATCACCAGTGACGCGCTGGCACCGAGGTTGAGGATGGACGACACGGGGCTGCCGATTTCGACGTCGCGCGTCAGCACGGTGCCGCGGATGGGCGCCCTGATCGTGGCATTGGCCAGCTCTTCCTCGGCGCGTTCCACCGCGGCGGTGGCCTGTGCCACCTGCGCGCGGGCTTCGCTGACACGCGCCCTGCCAATGAGCACCTGGGACGCCGCGGCGCGCTGGCGGTTGACGGCCTGTTCATAGGTCGCCTGCGCCTGGTCCAGGGCCTCCTGCGACACCAGCAATTGCGCGTTCAGGGACTTCGCCCGCTCGTAGGCCGACTTCGTGAACGCCACATCGGGCGCTTCGGCTTCGATGTCGTTCTTGGCCGCCTGCGCCTCGGCCGCCGTCAGCGCGGCCCGGGCAGCCTCGAGATTGGCGCGCGCCTCGCGCAGCCGGGCGCGCAGGTTTTCCTTGTCGAGTTCGGCCAGCACCTGGCCGGCCTCCACGCGATGATCGACCTCGGCGGCCAACCGCTCGATGATGCCGTTGGCCTTCGACTTGATTTCGACTTTCGTAATCGGCTCGACCTTGCCGGTGGCTACCACGGAGCGCACCATCGGTCCGCGTTCGACGGTGGCCAGACGGGACGCGTCCACCCCAGCAGAAGCGCCCCGCGCGGTAACGATGCCGTACGCCATGGCGCCAAGCACGGCGGTCCCGACGGCAGCCAGCGTGATTTTGCGGGTACGGGTCATGACAGACACTCTGACGAAAGAGCGGCCCCCGGAGTTCATCGGGCTACACTACTGGGTGCATGTGGCTGCTCAATTCCACCGATCCCGCGTTCACGTTTCGCCTGCTTCCCGGTGACATCCGGACCATGGGCCGCGCCGCCGGCGCACAGTTCGTGGTGGATGCTCCGCTCGTCTCACGCGTGCACTGCCGCCTGACCCATTCGCCCGAAGGGACACTGGTCGTCGAGGACCTTGGCAGCACCAACGGCACCTTCGTCAACGACCTGAAGGTCGATGGCGCCACGCCGCTCGGGCCGGATGACCGGCTGGTCATCGGCCGCGTGCAGTTCCAGGTTTCGCGCGGCTGACCCCATGCTGTTCCACACGGCCGCCGCCCCTCCCTTCATGAAAAACGGCTTCGTGCTGGCATGCGAACGCACCAGCGAGGGCGTGATCATCGACCCGGGTGACGAGGTCGAAGACCTGATCGACTACGTGTCGGCATCGGGCATCGCGGTGAAGGCCATCCTGCTGACGCACGCCCACGTGGATCACGTCAGCGGCGTCGCCCGGGCCGCGGTCGCCACGAAGGCGCCCATCTGGCTGCACCACGACGATCAGCCGCTGTACGAACGGGCGGCCGCGCAAGGCGCCATATTCGGCCTGTCGGTGGAGCAGCCGCCACCAGTGGATCACTACTACGAGGGCGACGGGGTCTGGGGCCGCTTCGGCGACTACGAAGTGAGCGTGCGCCACACGCCAGGTCATTGCCCGGGCGGCGTCTGCCTCGCAGTCCATCGCGTCACTGAACCCGCGGCCCTCGAAGGACTGTTCGTCGGCGATACGCTGTTTGCCGGATCCATCGGACGGACCGACCTGCCGGGCGGCCACTATGAAACGCTGATGCGCTCCATCACCGACGTGCTCTTCACGTTCCCGGACGATGCGGTGGTGTATTCGGGACATGGGCCGGACACCACGATTGGTCACGAGCGAAAGACCAACCCGTTCGTGCTCGACTGGAACAGCCACTAATGGGGCGTATCAACGAAGCCTCGAGTGCCAACACTAGTGGAGCGCATCAACGATGATCCTGGTGGCCGTGGACGACCTGATGTTCTCCTCCCGTATTTCCACCGCGGCCAAGGCGGTGGGGGCGGCCATCCGCTTCACCCGCTCGCCGGAGGCCGTCGTCGAAGCGGCACGGGCCGGTGAGGTGACGCTGGTCATTCTCGACCTCAACAGCGCCCGCGTCCGTCCGCTCGACGTGGTGGCGGCGCTCGCGGCCGACGAAGCACTGGCATCCATTCCCACGGTGGGATTCGTGTCGCACGTGGACACACCCACCATCGAGGCGGCGCGGGCCGCCGGTGTGGGCAAGGTGCTGGCCCGTTCGGCGTTCGTCCAGCAACTGCCGGATCTGCTGAAGGCGTCGCTGCCGCAGACGTAGCCGCGCGTCAGCGCGGTGATGACGGCCTGATCTCGAGACGGCTCGGAAGGCTGCGCGCGGGCTGATCCAGCAGCCCCTCGATGGCCTGCGCCACGTCCTCGGGGTGCAGCTTCCATTCGGTGCCGGTATCGGATGCGCGGCCCGAAAAACCCGTCGCCACCGACCCGGGCAATACGGTCGTGACGCGGATGCCGCTGTGCCTCAGCTCGAGCATCAGCGCATCGCTGAACGCATTGAGCCCGGCCTTCGATGCGCAGTAGGCCGCACCGCCGGCAAACGGCCCCGTGCTCGACAGGCTGCTGACGTTGACAATCCATCCGCCGCCGCGCGCCAGCAGGTGCGGAATGACGGCACGGCAGCAGTGGAACACGCCGGTCAGGTTGGTATCGATGATGCGGTTCCACTCGTCGAGCGGAAGATCCGCAACGGGTTGACCGACACCGACGCCGGCATTGTTCACCAGCACGTCGAGGCCGCCAAATCGTTCGACCACGGCCTGCACGGCCAGGCCGACGGACGAGGGGCTGCGGACGTCGCAGGCGAGTGCCAGCACACGTGCCGGGTCGCCGCAGGCGTCCACCAGCGCATGCTCCGCACGCGCCGCGCCATCGTCCGTGGTGCCCGTCACCGCTACGTGGTGACCGCGCGCCAGCAGGCGCAACGCCAGTGCCTGTCCGATGCCGCGTGTTCCTCCGGTAATGAGCGTGACCCGAGCCATGGGCAAAGCTTATTACAATGCCTGCGTGCGAATCGTGGTGCTCGGTGCAGGGGACGTGGGCGCAGCCGTGGCGCAGCAACTGGCCGCGGCCAATGTCATTTCGCACGTCGTGCTGATGGATCCCGCCGGCAGCGTTGCCACGGGAAAGGCACTCGACATCGCACAGGCCGGCCCCGTGGATGGTTACGTCACCAGGGTCACCGGTACAGACGATGAGACGGTGGTGACGGGAGCGGCGGCGGTGGTGCTGGCCGACGCGCATGGACAGCCGGCAGTGGAGTGGTCCGGCGAGGCCGGACTCAGCCTGCTCGCACGCGTGGCGCGCCTGTGCGGACGTGCTCCCATCGTGTGTGCCGGCGCCCTGCAGTCCATGTTGGTGGAACGTGGTGTTCGTGAACTCGGCCTCGACCGCGCGCGGCTGTTTGGCACGGCGCCGGAAGCCATGCGCGCGGCCGTGGTGTCGATGGTGGCGCTCGAAGCGGAGGCTTCGCCAGCGGACATCTCGCTGCTCGTGGTCGGCCGGCCGCCGCACGATCTGATTGTGTCGTGGGAAGCCACGAGCATTGCCGGACAACGCGCTGTGGACGTGCTGACGCCGCCAACGCTGCTGCGGCTGGATGGCTACCTGCCGCGCCTGTGGCCGCCCGCCCCGCTCACGCTGGGGAGTGCCGCCGCCCGGGTGCTGACGTCGATGTTCACGCGCGCGCCGCGCACGCACGTAGCGCAGGTGGCAGTCACGCGCGAGGAAGGTCCGTCGGCAGGTTCGGCCATGTTGCCGGTGCGCGTCGGCAGGCACGGCATCACCCGTGTGGTACTTCCAGACCTCTCCGCCCGCGATCGCGTGCGGCTCGAGACCGTACTCAGCCGACCGTAACGCCTTCGCTGACCACCCGGTCGAACACCTCGCCAAACGAACGCGCCAGCACCGACTCGACCTCCGTCAGGTCGTGCACGCGGCCCGTGGCCCGCTCGAGTGATGTCACGCCGTGCTCGGTGATGCCGCACGGCACAATCAGGTCGAAGAACGACAAATCGGTCGTGACGTTGAAGGCAAAGCCGTGGCTGGTGACCCAGCGCGAGATGCGTACGCCAATGGCGCCGACCTTCTCCGGCCCGCGTTCCGGGTGGGTGATCCAGGTGCCCGACATGCCGGTCAGACGGCCGGCGTCGACACCGTAGTGCGCACAGGCGCGAATCATCACCTGCTCGATGTCGCGCACGTACTTGTGCACGTCACGCCGATCGGGATTGAGGTCGATGATGGGATAGCCGACAATCTGGCCCGGGCCATGGTAGGTGACATCGCCGCCGCGGCCGGTGTCGAACACCTCCACGCCGAGCGCGGCCAGACGGTCCTCGGGCGCGATGATGTGGCTGCGCCCGTCCTTCTTCACACCCACCGTCAGCACGTGCGGGTGCCGCAGCAGCAGCAGGGTATCGGGAATGGCGCCGGCCCGCCGCTCGTCCACCAGCCGCTTCTGCAGCGCAAGCCCTTCTCCGTAGGGCACGATGCCGAGCCGCCGGACGTCGAGTGTGCGCATGGCTGATGAGCACGGGAACGCGAGACCGGCTCGCGCTCCCGTACGAACTCCTACACCTGTGACGGGTCGAAGGTTTCGATGGCCTTCTTGAGATCGGCCATGAACTGGTCGGCCACCACGCCGTCGACCAGGCGGTGGTCGAAGCCCAGCGTCAGGTACCCCATCGTCCGGATACCAATCATGTCGTCGATGACCACCGGACGTTTCTCGATGGTGCCGACGCCCAGGATGGCCGCCTGCGGCTGGTTGATGACCGGCAGGCCGAACTGCGCGCCGTAGTTGCCGGGGTTGGTGATGGTGAACGTCCCGCCCTGCACCTCGTCGGGATTGAGCTTCTTGGCGCGGGCGCGATCGGCAATGTCCTGAATGGCGCGTGACAGCCCGAGCACGTTCTTTTCTTCCGCGTTCTTCACCACCGGCACGATGAGGCCGTTGTCGAGCGCCACGGCAATGCCGAGGTTGACCGTGCCGCGATAGATGACGTTGTCGCCGTCGAGCGACGCGTTGATCAACGGATGGCGGCGCAGACAGTCCACCGCCGCCTTCGCGATGAACGACGTGAAGGTGAGCTTCGCGCCAGCGCGTTCGTAGTCGTCCTTCTTCGCGCGCCGGATTTTGTCGACCTGCGTGTAGTTGACCTCGAACACCGAGTAGACGTGCGGCGAGGTGTGCTTGCTGAGCACCATGTGCTCGGCAATCTTGCGGCGCATCACCGACATCGGCTCGACGCGATCCGACGGCAGGCGGAACACCGGTCCGGCGTGCGCCGCCGGCGCCGCCGCGCGGGCAGGCGCTGCAGCCGGAGCCGCCGCCGGCCCCTTTTCGATGTAGGCCAGGATGTCGTGCTTGGTGACGCGTCCGCCAATGCCGGAGCCGGCAATCTGCGACACGTCGACGTTGTGTTCCTTGGCAATGCGGCGCACCAGTGGCGAGCTGCGCTGGCGTTCGCCGGAAACCGGCGCGGCCGCCGCCGCGGCGGGTGCCGCAGGAGCCGCCGGGGTAGCCGCTTCGGCCGGAGCAGCGGGTGCATCGGCGGCCGGTGCCTGAGCCGCTGCGGCAGGAGCCGCAGCCGCCGCGGGCTGTTCGCCGGCGGCGCCAATCACCGCCACCACGCTGTTGACGGGAACGGTCTCGCCTTCCTTCACGGAAATTTCCAGCAGCACGCCGGCAATGGGCGACGGAATTTCGGCATCGACCTTGTCCGTGGAAATCTCGAACAACGGCTCGTCGCGGTCGACGGCGTCACCAACCTTCTTGATCCATCGGACGATCGTGCCTTCGGCAATCGACTCGCCCATCTGGGGCATCGTTACAGGGGTCGACATCAAAAAACCTCTCGAGAGTGGGCGCCTGGGAGGTTGCTGAAAAGCGCAACCTCAAAGGCACAAGGCAAAAGGCACAAGGCAAAATCGGCGTGTCAGGCCCAATCCGCGCAGTTTTCTGCCTTCCGCCTTCTGCATTCTGCCTTAGGCTGCGTTCTTCAGCAGCCTCCTAGATATGGATGGCCGCGCCGTGAGCCGCGTGCGCGGCCTCACCCACGGCCTCAGACATCGTCGGGTGCGCATGAATGGTCTTGACCAGCTCTTCGACCGTGCACTCCATGCGCAGCATCATCACGGCCTCGGCCACGAGCTCGGTGGCACGCGGGCCGATGATGTGTACGCCCAGCACCTCGTCGTACTTCTTCTCGGCCACGATCTTGACGAAACCGTCGGTTTCGCCGGCCATCCGTGCGCGCGCCAGCGCCTTGAACGGGAACGTGCCGATGCGGACGTCGTAGCCCTTCTCTTTCGCCTGCGCCTCGGTGAGGCCGACGCTGCCGATTTCCGGCTCGCAGTAGGTGCAGCGCGGCACCTGGTCGTAATTGATGGGCGTCACCTGGTGCCCGGCAATACGCTCGGCCAGCAGGATGCCTTCCATGGACGAGACGTGCGCGAGCTGATAGTGCGGCCCGCCCATGGTGATGACGTCGCCAATGGCAGAAATGCCCGGCACGCCGGTGCGGAACAACTCGTCGACCACGACGTAGCCGCGGTCGAGCTTGAGGCCGGCGGCTTCGGCGTCCAGGCCTTCGGTCACGGGGCCGCGGCCGGTGGCCACGAGCAGCAGTTCGAACGAGGCCTTCTGCGTCTTGCCGTCCGCCGCCTGCATCTCCACGTCCACGCCCTTGGCGGTGGCCCTGGCGCTGGTCACCTTCGTGCCGGTGTGCACCTTGATGCCGCGGCGCTTGAAGGTCTTTTCCAGCTCGGTGGACACGGCGGCGTCTTCGCCGGGCACCAGGCGCGGCAGCAGCTCGATGATGGTCACTTCGCTGCCGTAGCTCTTGAAAATGGACGCGAACTCGACGCCAACGGCGCCGCTGCCCATCACGGCGATCGACTTCGGCACCGACGGCAGGTGAATGGCCTCGTCGCTGAA
>CAZZGM010000094.1:0-1667 GCA_964653955.1 uncultured Bifidobacteriaceae bacterium
CCCGTGTCGGCGGGACGTACCTCGCGTGACACGTGCCACCACAACTCGTTCGTGCCCGCCAGCCACGTGCCGGCGGGCACCACCCACGTGTAAGTGTCCCGGCCGGGACGCATACCCCGCGCCCCCAGCGGCACACCGTTGACGCGCAGTTCGATGTCCGTACCCGACAAACGCGCACTATCCGCCGCGGACGCCGTATCGACGACGCCTGGTGCCGCCTCGATTTCCACCGTCACCGCTTCGCGCCGCCGCGCACGCACCAGCAGCACGGCATCGGCGCTGGCCCAGCGAAACCGATCCAGGTCGCGGCCTTCGTAGCCGTACCAGCCCACGCCAAATCGTTCCTCTTCCTCCAGCAGGTTGGCGTCGGTGTCCACGATCGCACCGGCCGGTGCCGCGCAGACACGGCCACGCGCCTCACCGTCGTACCCCTCCAGTCTGGCAATCACCTGTGGCGCACGGCGGCCCAGGTGCACCGACACAAGCGTTCCCCTCGTCGGATGGGCCGGCAGACGTATGCCGGCCACCTCGCGCGGGCCTTCGCCTGGAAGGCCGCCATTCAGCCAGAAGTCCGCGGGTGGCGCCGAAATACCGGGCCCCGGCGTCAGCGGCTCGAGTTCCAGCGGTAGTTCCCGGCGCTCGGCCGTGGCCGCGCGCAGCCGCAGCGGCAGATCGTCGCCCACCACCAGGCGAAGTTCTCCGCTGATGCCCGGAGGCACCATCACCCCCAGACGTCCCGTGTAGTCCACGCCAGGCAGCGGACTCCAGTGATCGCCGAGCACGGTCACGCAGCGGTACAGCGTGTCGGCGGCAGACACCGCGTACGGAATAGGTGCCGTCAGCAGGAACCCGTCGCGGAACGTCACGCCGGCCAGTTCGAGTTGTCGACGGGCCACGGGACCAGCCAGCACCTGCTGTCCGCTCTCGAGCGCCGTACCAATCAAGGCGGCATCCTGCGCGGTCCGGCGCCACACGCCGCCATCGAGCCACGCAGCCAGCGCCGAGTCCATGCGCGTGTCTTCCGCCACCCACACGGCCGGCCCCACGGATTCGCGCGCGCGCAGTGCCGCCACGAACTGATCACGGAACGTGCGTGGCTCCCCACCGCCCAATGGACGTGCACCCACTACCCACGTGTCGCCCACCAGAACAATGCCCAGCACACCGGCCACGACGCGCGCGCGCCAGGGTTCCTGCACCTGACGGGCTGCCCAGGTGAGCCCGAGGCTTGCCAGCGGCAGCACCAGCCATCGGGCCAGGCGCACCACTTCGGCCTGCCATTCAGGCCAGAGCGCCACCACGGCGCCAGCCGTCACCGCAACCGCGACACCGGCCCGGCGCGTGCCCCGTGCGAACACGCCGGTGAGCAGGCCCACCACGGCCAGCGCCATGCCGAGATACGACGCGCGTCCCACCATGTCGGGTTCGATGAACGCCAGCGGAGGAACACGCGGCCGCGTGTCGAACGCCGCGGCCAGGGCATCGCGCCATCCAGGCGTCACGCCCGGCGCCCACGACACAGCATCGGCCATGGCCGCGACCGACGAAAAATATCCCCACGCGGCCAGCAGTCCCAACGCCGCCACGAGCGCCACGCCCGCACTTCTCACTCGCACCGACGAGGCCTGCCACACGGCCGCGACGGCCAGCGGCCACGCGCACAACGC
>CAZZGM010000094.1:1677-3720 GCA_964653955.1 uncultured Bifidobacteriaceae bacterium
TGACTCGACACGGCCCCCACCCACGCGGCCAGGCCGGCCACCACCATGCCCGCCGCGCCACCGCGCGATGGCCATCGGCCGCCCAGTGTTGCGGCCAGCATCCAGATGAACCCGGCGGCCAGTGCCAGGCGTCCGGCATGCCCGACGGTGGCGGCAAAGGACGTGTCCAGAGCCACGGCCAGCACCGCGGCCAGTGTGGCCAGTCCGCCCGCCCCCGCCGCCTGCGCGGCTACGGCGGCCGCACCAATCACGAACACCGGCGCCATCGTCCGCATCACCACCGACGCCTGTGTCCACGGCGCGCGCAGTACGGGCTCGACGAGCGCCACGCGCGCATCATCCGAAACGAGATAGGCGGGTTGATCCCCGACGGGCGACACCGGCGGCATGCCGGCCGCGGGCACTATCCACCACCAGGCCACGAACGCGACGCCGGCGATGACGGCCGCCCGCAGAGCTGGATGCTGAGCCTGGGGGACTGACATGAGATGGCGTATTCTACGCTTCCGCGCTCACGGTCCCGCGCGGTCCTCCCGATGTCACCACGTCTCACCTTCCGGCTCGTGCTCGTCCTGCTGGCGGGGCTCGTGGTGTTCCGCGCGTTTCCCTTCGTCTGGTGGCCCAGCACCCACTTCGACTCGGACCAGGCCATCGTCGGGTTGATGGCCAAGCACATCAGCGAAGGCCGTGCGTTCCCGCTCTACTTCTACGGACAGCACTACATGCTGGCCGTGGAGGCGTACCTGGCGGCGCCCGTCATGGCGGTGATTGGTGCCACTGTCACCGCCCTGAAGCTGCCCCTCGTCGCCATCAACATTGCCGCCGTGCTCCTGCTGGCCCGTGCGGCGGTGCGCGATGCCGGGTTGACACCGCTGATGGCCGCGGTGGCCGCCCTGCCACTGGCCCTGCCCGCCTCGCCCATTGCCGCGCGTGTGACCGAAGCCAATGGCGGCAACGTCGAGCCGTGGTTGTACGTGGTGCTGATGTGGATGCTGCGCACGCAACCCTGGGCGCTGGGCGTGGTCATTGGCATTGGCGCGCTGCACCGCGAGTTTGCGATGTACGGCGTCGCGGCGCTGCTCATCCTCGAGGCACTCGACACCCTGGGAGCGCCGGCACGCGTGAACCGATTGTCGGACGCCGCCCGACGCTGGACCATGGCCGGCCTTGCGGCGATGGCCGTGGTGAGCGTGGCATCCATCGCCCATCCGTTTGCCAGTGCGATGGGGCCCGGCACCTCGGGTGACGATGCGCGGCTGCTGGCTATTGCCACCGATCCTGTCGGTGGCCGCCTCTGCTTCGATCCGTCCCTGTGGCCCGAACGTACACGCCTGCTCTGGACCGATCATCTCCCGCGCATCGTCGGTGGCACGCCTGCCGCGCTGCGCGAATACGGCGTGCTGACCGGTGTGTTTGCAGGGCGAACCGGTGTTGGCGCGTGGGTGCTGGCCATCACGCTGTTCGGGCTGGCCTCGGGCGTTCGTCTGCTGTGGCCGGTGCGGAATCTCCGGGAATCAGCGGCCTCGCCGCGTCTTGGTTTCTACCTCGTGCTCGTCGGGCTCATCTCCACCGTCGTCTACGGCTTTGCAACGTGCAGCGACATCCGCGTGGCCACCATGCGCTACAACCTGCTGGGTGTGTTGGTGCCCGTGGGCGCGCTGGTGCTGGCGTTCCAGGCGTGGCGCACGCCGGCCGTGCGCGCGGGCCTCTCGGCGGCCGTCGTGCTGTGGTGCACCTTCAACGCACTCGACGTCGCCGCCCTCACGCGCGAGTACATGCGCCAGCCGCTGGTGGACGATCGCCGCGTCGTGACCGAGGAACTGGAAGCACGCGGAGTGACCACGGCGTGGGCGGCATTTCGTGACGCGTACCACATCACGTTCATGACAAAGGAACGCGTGCGCGTCTCGGCCAACGACTACATCCGCATCACCGCATACGCCGACGAAGCACGAGCCGCCGGCGCGCCGACACTGACCGAGCGCTCGTGCGAGAACGGCGTGCCGGTGGCCGGCATGCGCCTGTGCCCGTAGCGGTGCACGG
>CAZZGM010000094.1:3730-7752 GCA_964653955.1 uncultured Bifidobacteriaceae bacterium
CTGCAGCCTCAGTCCTCGCCCGCCGCTTCAGGCAACGCCGGCTTCGCACGAAACACGTGTGCCTGCTCGCACGCGTGGCTCGCCTGTGCGGTGCGATTCGGTCGGGTGGCTGACGTCGCGGTGGCAGCGGAAGACTTCACCTCGTGTCACACCGCCAATCCACACCACAGTCTCCACGCCCGGGCGCGGCTGCTGGCCGCCGCCCACCACCACTCCGGCGTGCCTTGCAGTTCTCGCCACGCCACAACGCGCGGTGGTACGCAGCGTCTGCACTCCAGCGAACCGTGAGGTGCCCGTCCGGGCGCAGGCAACTGGTTCTACCGTGCAATTTCGTGCGGCAGGCGAGAGGCGTTCCGGCTGCGGCCACGGCATGGCGCGTGCAAAAGCGTGCAGCATGTGTCCCGCGAACCCCATGCCACCAGCCGACGTGCTTCCTGTTCCAGACGATGACAGTGCGGATGGGTCTGCCGCGCGTTCGTCAGCCGCACCGGACTCGATGGAAACGATCGGTCATCAGCTCGAACGCCTCGAACGCCGGCTCGATCAGCGGCTGGCCGAACTGCGGGTGCGGCAGGAGGAAGAGATCATGCTGCTGAAGGCGCTGTCGTGCCAGTTGCGCAGCCGCGTCGAGCGCGTGGAACGGCGCACCGCCCGCAGCGGCGCCTGAGAGGGCGACCCGTGCTGGAATCGGCTGATCGGGGCAACTTGCCCGCTATATATAAATACGTATATACTCACATACGTTCGATAAAGCCACTTGGCTCAGAAGCGGCTCGCCGACCTGATGTCGCCGTGCAAGGAAACCGGAAGCTCCATGACCACGAAGATTCGGCGTTCGAGCGGCAACGTTTTTCGCGATCTCGGATTTTCTGCAGAGGAAGCTGCCAACCTCAAGATTCGATCCGATCTCATGATTCGGCTGAGCGAGTTGATTGAGGCCCGTGGCTTGACTCAAGCCCAGGCAGCGGCTTTCTTCGGCGTCACGCAGCCCCGCATCAGCGATCTCGTCCGAGGCAAGATCGACCGTTTCAGTATCGATACGCTGATTGCCATGCTCGGTCACGCAGGTGTCAAAGTGCAGATCGTACTGAGGCGTTCGAAAGTTGACTGACGACGGCGGTTCAGCCGGAGCGGTTCAAAAAATGCTACTGCGCGCCAACGGCTGCAACTGCCTGTGCCTGTTTGGGTCGCTCGTGGCCGCTACACCATCACCGACCGAGCCGCGAGCATCGGCTCGGTTAGCGCGGCCTCACCGGTGATGGTGACCCGACCACGTGCTGCCTCCGTCGGGAGCGCATTGTAGAGCAGCTTCCACGCCGTCTCCCCGTCCGTGCGCAGCGATGCCACGGCATCGGGGACTCGTCCACGAACCACGTTCCAGCCAGACGTTTCTCGAATGACCGACCACACATTCGTTCCGTCGGCCTCGACCTCGAATACCACGGCGGTGCCGGTGGAGGCAGGCACATCCTTATACGCTCGACGGAACGCCCGCACGGACAAATCGAGCACGGGATGGAACCAATGCCGCTGCAGCAGCGCAGGCGCGCCGACGGCGTCGCGAATCTGCATCTGATGGTGCCAGCGCTCCGTATACTCCCGCCCGATATCCATCCAGTTCTCGGAGCGTTCTTCCTCCGCCCACGCGACCGCGAGACGGGCGTCGGCATGCGGCGCCAGTGCCGCGACATACTCGGACACCCACGCACCGGTAACGTCCAGCAGGTCCGTCATGACCCGCGGGCTCAGGCGCTCCGCGTAGCGCACGCCGGTAGCATTCAGCTCGTTGATGAGGGCGACGATATCCGGGAAGGAGGAGGCCGCCCGGTCTGTGATTCGGTGCTGGTCACGTCCCCCGGACAACTTCCGCAAGTCGCCGTCCAGCAGGTGCGCGACCACCTCGCGAACCCGCCACGGCCTTGCCAACGTCGGCCGCTCCCAATCACCGGCGTCGAGGCTGCGCAGCAACCCGATGAGCTCGGCATGCAGGGCCGGAAACAGCGCTGCGGTATAGATCGGTGCGAGGGACTCCATCGTATGTCTTCGTTCAGCTGAGTCAAGTGTCGATGGCCAACGCTAGTGTTCTACCGTGCCGCGTTGTCATAAGGCGAGGCCAGCGAGCCGCGCGAGCCAAAGCCGCAACTGATATGGCACCGCCGTCAGCAGGCACGCGGTGCTGGCAGCGCGAAATCGTAGCGCGTTTCACCCACCAAACACCGACCAGCAGATGTCGTTTCTGAGCCGCTGGTCGTCCAGCACGAGCTCGCGAATCGCTTCGGGCAGTTGCTGGCGCTGCCACTGGCACTCCGCCCGGCCAGCGCGCTCGCTCTCCCCTTCAGGGGCGGCCGCGCGTGCGGCCTTGATCGCGTAGGCAGCCGCTCCGAGCTCGTGGGCGGCAACATGCGCCACAACCGCCGCCTGGCCGGCCGCATACGCGGCGAATCGTGCCGCGCCACTCAGCGGCCGCGCGGCGGAGTTGGCGGCACCGCCCGCCGCGCGGGCCCGCATCATCTTGACGTCGCCGCGTACCCATGCCCGTGCCTGCTCGATCGCCCGTCTGGGGCGCTGGTCGAGGGGCCGCACAGACTCGAACAGAGGCAGGACGTGCTCGGCGCATACGGCCGCCCACAGGGCCAGGAGGTGGTGGTCGGTATCGGTGAGCGTTCCACCGCGGCGAATGGTAATGAAGCGGGGATCACGAACCTTCGGGAGAATCACCGTTTCCTCGCGCTCTCTCTTGGAGTCCGCCCGACAACGGCGGTTCAGCGCTCCATCTGCTCCACCACCATCCGGTAGACGTCATCCCACGTGTCCGCGCGCGGGCCAGGCAGGTGACGGTTCGGCGGGCTCGTGAACACGATGGTCGGATGCCCGTCGCGGCGCAGTTGTTCGACGTTGCGCGGCGAGTCCTCCACGTAGAGGTCCGCGCCCACGGCCGACTTGTCCGCCAGGAAGCAGAGGTCCCAGTACGGGATGTCGTTGCCGTCCAGCCACTCCACGGTCTGCTGGACCGCCACACGATGGAAGTTCTTGATGAGCAGGCGGTGCGTGATGATGCGGATGCGCACGCCCATGTCCGACAGGCGTCGCAGCACCTGCGGTGCGCCGGGCATCGGCTTCAGCACGCGGAACAGCTCGCGCTGGGTGACGGCAAACTGGTGCAGCTTGACGTAGCCGCCCGGCGCCTGCGCCACGCCCCATTCCGGCAGGTCCCAGCTCACGTCGGGACCGAGCGTATCCTCGGCCACGCCCAGCCACTCGGCGGCTATCGGCCGGAGACCTCCATAGAAGTCGGCGCAGGTGCCATCGAGGTCGACACCCAGAACGAAATCACTCGCCATGAGACGGAAGATAAAGGCAGAAGACAAAAGGAGGAAGGCAAAAACGCCTTCCTTTCTGCCTTTTGCCTTTTGCCTTCTAGTTCGGAAACCGCCCCAGTGCCACCAGCAGATCGAGACGTGCCTGGCGCACGCGATCTTCCGCCTGTGTCACCGCCGTCTCCTGGTCGCGCGCGGAACGCTGCGCGTCAATCACCTCGATGTTCGTGGTGGCACCGGCCTCGAACGCGAGGATGGTGATCTTCAGCACCTCCTGCGCCGTCTGCGCCGCGGCACGGGCGCTGGCGAGCGCACGCTCCTGAAAGTCCACGGCAGCCATGGCCGTACGAACTTCGGCCTTCGCCTGCACTTCGAGCTGTTCGAGCGCGAGTTCCTGTTCCTTCAGGTCGGTTTCGCGCAGGCGCCGCGTCGCACGGCGCTGCCCGCTGTCGAAGAGCGGCTGGCTGATGGCCAATGACAGACGCCACGTGGCCGACGGCTGAAACAGTCCGGCCGGTGTGATGTACTGCGGATCGAACGACAGGTTGGCGGTCGGCCACCAGTCACGCTTGCTGTCGTGGACAATGCGCGCGGACAGATCGCGCTGGGCACTGAACAGCTGATAGTCGGTGCGGGCGGTCAGCCAGTCGGTGGCCGTCCCGGCCGCTGGAATCTCGAACACCGGCTCGCCGGCGCTGTCAACGG
>CAZZGM010000094.1:7762-9493 GCA_964653955.1 uncultured Bifidobacteriaceae bacterium
GCCGGGCGGCTTCACGTGGGCGTCGAATACCACCGTTCAGCAGCACGCCCAGTGCTTCCTGCGCGCGCCGGACGTTCAACTGATACTGCTCGAGCAGCGACTCGTCGATGGACACAATCTGTGACGAGCGCAGCGCGTTGAGGCGGCTGCCAATGCCCCCTTCCAGGCGACGCTGGTTGTAGTCGAATTGCGCGCGCGAGGTTTCCAGCGCGCGCTGCTGCACGTCCACCTGGCGCTTCTGGTTGATGACGGCCAGATAGGCCGAAGCCGCCGCCACGGCAATCTGGCGGCGGATGTCGGCCGTGTTGAGCCGGGCAATGGCCACGCGGTCCATCTGCTGCACACGTTCCGCCCAGCGCGCGGCGGCAAACAGCGGATAGGAGACGTTGGGTGCCATCGTCCACTGGTTCTGCGGCTGCACCACCAGGCCGTCGAACCCGCGGTCGCCGTCGAGCGTGGTATTGACCACCGACAGCGCGGCCGTCGGCCCGACTCCTGCCCGCACCTGCTGCAAGATCGCTTCGGCGCGAAGCACATTGTTCGCGGCCATCTGCACGGTCTGGTTCTGCTCCAGCGCACGGGCAATGGCCTCGTCGAACGTCATCGTGCCGACGGTTGCCGCCGAGGCCTGCTCCGCCGGTGCCGGTGCTGGTGCCGCAGGCTGACCTGCCGTCGCCTGTCCCTCGGTCGCGGCCAGCGCTGCCTGGAACAGGCTCGAGCTGCCATTCACGTGTGCCGTGGATACCGCAGGCTGCGCCACCGCCGGCACGGCCAGCGCCAGCAGCAACGCGCCGGCCGCGGCCGGACCAGCGATGCCAGGCCCACTCTCGGGCTCCGGATCATCGTCACCGCCGCGCACCGAGCCCGGCACCAGCGTGCGGATGATCACGTAGAGCACAGGAATGAAGATGACCGACAGGAACGTGGACGCCACCATGCCGCCGGCCACGGCCGTGCCCACCGAGTTCCTTGCCGCCGCGCCCGCCCCCGTGGCCAGCGCCAGCGGCAGCACGCCCAGGATGAACGCGAAGGACGTCATCAGGATGGGCCGCAGCCGGATCCGCGCCGATTCCACCGCCGCATCGACAATGGACATGCCCCGCTCGCGCATCTGCTCGGCGAACTCAACAATCAAAATCGAGTTTTTCGCGGCCAGACCAATGAGCAGCACCAGCCCGACCTGACAGAACACGTCGTTGGCAAAGCCGCGCACAAGCTGCGCCGACAACGCGCCCAGCACCGCCAGCGGCACGCCCAGCAGGATGATGAACGGCAGCACCCAGCTTTCGTACTGTGCCGCCAGTACCAGATACACCAGCACGATCGACAGGGCGAAGATGAGACCCGCCTGCGAGCCGGCCTTGATTTCTTCCAGCGACTGCCCCGCCCAGGCGAAGTCGAAGCCGGGCGGCAGCTGCGCGGCCAGTTCCTCCATGGTCTGGAGTGCCTGCCCCGAGCTCTGTCCCGGCGAGGGGTTGCCGGTGATTTCGGCCGAGCGGAACAGGTTGAAGTGGCTGATGACCTGCGGCGCGGTCGTTTCGTGCAGGCGCACCACCGTATCGAGTGGCACCATCTCGCCGCTGTTGGCGCGGGCGTAGAGTTGCCGCAGGTCGGCCGGTGTGGCGCGGAACTGCTGGTCGGCCTGCGCATACACGCGATAGGCGCGGTTGTTGAAGTCGAAGTCGTTCACGTACGACGACCCGAGAAACACCTGCAGCGCGTCGGTGACCT
>CAZZGM010000095.1:0-7763 GCA_964653955.1 uncultured Bifidobacteriaceae bacterium
CCACACTCGGCGGCAACGTGACGGCCGTGGCCGTGGCGGGCACGTTCGACGACTGCCAGCGCCTGGCCAAGGAGGCGTTTGCCGACGCCGCGCTGCGGGCACGTGCGAACCTGACGTCGGCCAACTCCATCAGTCTCGGCCGGCTGCTGCCGCAGATGACGTACTACGCACACGCGGCCCTGCACTTCCACGGCGGCCCGGCTCCGGTGGTGACCGTGCCGAGCGGCAACTTCGGCAACCTGGCGGCCGGCATCCTGGCCCGTGAGATGGGAGCCAGCATCGATCGGTTCGTGGCCGCCACCAACGTCAACGACACCGTGCCGCGTTATCTCGAGAGCGGGCGTGTCGAGCCGCGCCCGTCGGTGGCCACCCTGGCCAACGCCATGGATGTCGGCAATCCCAGTAACCTCGAACGTATTCGCTGGATGTGGCACGACGAGGTCGCGGCCATCCGGCGCCTGGTCTCGGCGCGTGCCTACACGGACGAGGACGTACGTCGCGGCATTCGCGAACTCGATCGGCGGTATGGCTACGTGGCGGATCCGCATACGGCCATTGCCTGGCTGGGCGCCGTCGACGATGACGGACCGGTAGCGGAGGGCGCCACGCGCCTGTTTCTGTCCACCGCCCATCCGGCCAAGTTCGGCAGCATCGTCGAACCGGTGATTGGCCGTGCCGTTGCCGTTCCGGCCCCCCTGGCCGAGGCCATGGCGCGGCCGCGCCTCATCACGCACATCGCCCCGCGGCTCGACGCCCTCGCACCGCTGCTCTGACGTTATGATCGCCAGCATGGCGTCACCTGCAGCTCCGGTCTCTCCTTCGATCGTCCCGAATCGTGCCGACGTGGACCCGCGTTACACGTGGGACCTGTCGTCCATCTTCCCGTCGTGGGGGGCCTGGGAAGCGGCGTTCACCGACCTGGAGCAGGCCATCGAGCGCTACCGCGCGTACGAGGGGCACCTGGGCGACGGTCCGGATACGCTGCTGGCGGCGTGGCGGGATGCCGATGCGCTGGGCCAGCTGGCGTATCGCGTGTGGTACTACGCCATCCTCCAGTACGACCAGGATCAGCGGGACAATGCCGTCAACGCGCGGCGGCAGCGGGTGCAGTTGCTGGTGGCGCGCTGGCAGCAGGCCACGTCGTGGTTCAACCCCGAGCTGCTGCGCATTCCGCAGGACACCGTGCAGGCGTGGATGGCGCAGTCGCCCGACCTGGCGTTGTACCGGTTTGCCATCGAGGACCTGTTTCGCCGGCAGGCCCGCGTGCTCGACGCCCGCGGCGAGGAGCTGATGTCGCTGGCCAGCCGCGTCGCGGCCGCGCCGGCCGACGCGTACTCTGCGCTGTCCACAGCCGATGCGCAGTTCCGCACCATCACGCTGTCGACGGGTGAGTCGGTGCAGGTGAGCTACTCGCAGTATCGCCGGCTGCTGGCCACGTGCCGCGACCAGGCCGATCGCCGTGCCGCCTACGAGGCGCTGTACGACACCTACGGCGCGTCGCTCAACACCTACGCCACGCTGTACAACGGGGTGATGCAGCGCGAGTGGTTCGATGCCCGCGCGCGAGGGTATGCCACCACGCTCGATGCGGCGCTGTACGGCAACGACATTCCGACCAGCGTGGTCGAAAACCTCATTCGCGAAGCCAAGGCCGGCGTCGAACCCTTCCGCCGCTACCATCGCCTCCGCAAACGGGTGCTCGGTCTGCACGACTATCACGTGTTCGATGCCTTCGTGCCGCTCAACGACGACAACGAGAAGTACGCCTACGACGAAGTGCAGTCGTGGATTGTCGAAGCCATGGCGCCGCTCGGCGCGCAATATCAGGCGCGGGTGCGGGAGGCCTTTGCCGGCCGCTGGATCGACGTCTACGAAAATCAGGGGAAGCGTAGCGGCGCGTACTCCGCGCCGGTGTACGGCGCGCACCCGTACATGCTGCTGAACTACAACGACACGCTGGATGCGGTGTTCACGACGGCACATGAACTGGGCCACTCCATGCACACGCTGCTGTCGCATGAAACGCAGCCGTTTGTGTACGCGGGCTACACGATCTTCGTGGCTGAGGTTCCGTCCACGCTGGCCGAGGCACTGCTGCTGGACTACATGCTCCAGCGTGCCCGCACGCCGGCCGAACGCAGCGTGCTCCTCCAGCATGCCATCGACAACATCGTCGGGACGTTCTACAACCAGGTGCTGTTTGCCGACTTCGAGTTGCAGGCCCACCGCCTGGTGGAAACCGACCAGCCCGTCACCGCCGATACGCTGAACACGCTGTATGCGCGGCTGCTCGACGAATACTGGGGTGACGTGCTGGCGCCGGATGAGCGCGCCAGAACCACGTGGGCGCGGATCCCGCATCTCTTCCAGTCGCCGTACTACGTGTACCAGTACGCCACCTGCTTTGCGTCGACCGCGCGGCTGATGGACGACATCCGTCAGGAGGACGCCGCCGTGCGGGGGGAAGCCGTGGAGCGGTACCTCACCCTGTTGCGTTCCGGCGGCTCGGACCACCCGATGAAGCTGCTCCAGCGTGCCGGTGTGGATCTCAGCGAGCCAGCCACCGTTCGTGCCGTGGTCGATCAGCTCGACGGTCTGGTAACGCAGCTGGAAGCGGAGCTCTAGGCTGCTGAAGAGCGCAGGCAAAAGGCAAAAGGCAAAAGGCAAAAGGCACAAGGCAAAAGGCAAAAGGCAAAAGGCACAAGGCAAAAGGCACAAGGCAGAAGGCAGAAGGCGGAACACCTGTGCGGCTCTGGGTCTGACACGCCGGCTTTGCCTTGTGCCTTTTGCCTTGGAGGTTGCCGCTTTTTCAGCAACCCCTAGTCGCACCGCAGCGCATGGAGTGGGTCGACGCGCATGGCCCGCCTGGCGGGGGCGAGCGCGGCCACCGCCGCCACGGCCAGCAGGATCAGCGGCACCGCGGCGAATGTCACCGGGTCGAAGACGCCGACACCGAACATCTGGCTCGCGAGGAGTGGTGCCAGTGCGCCGGCCAGCAACAGGCCTGTGATGATGCCGGCAATCGCGAGGCCCAGCGCAGATCGGACGATCATGCCGAGCACTGCCCGCGGCTCGGCGCCGAGCGCGAGCCGCACGCCGACTTCCTGCGTCCGCTCGGATACGACGAGTGACATCACGCCGTAGACGCCGACACTCGCCAGCACCAGCGCGAGCGCACCGAAGGCAGACAGCAGCACGAGGAGAAAGCGGCGCGCGCCGACCGACTCGGTGCGGATGGCGTCCATGGTGCGCACGTCGTACACGACCAGGGCCGAATCGAACGCACGCGCCTCGCGACGTACGAGCGGTGCCAGCGCCGCGGGGTCGCCCGCCGTGCGGATGGCGATGAACGGGCTGTTCGGCGGGTTGCCGGCGTAGTTCACGTAGATTTCGGGTAGTGGCTCGGTGTCGAGGCTCGTGTGCCGCATGTCCTTGACGACGCCAACCACGGTGAGCCACGGTCCCGAAGGCGATCCGGTCCGCACGTGCTGACCGATCGGATCGGCCGCGCCGAAGACGCGGCGGGCCAGTGTCTCGTTGATCAGAACCACCGATGCCGCCGTCGGACCGTCTTCGGGCCCGAACAGCCGGCCGCGGACGACCGGTGTCCCCATGGCTGCGAAGTAGTTGCGCATGACCCGCCGGAACTCGACCTCGGGGAGTTGCCCGGTATTGTCGCGGCCCTCGACTTCCAGGTACGACGTGACGGAACTGCTGCCGAGCGGAATGCGCGTCGTGCCGCCGACGGCGAGGACGCCGGGGATGGCCTCGAGGCGGTCGAGCAGGTCTTCGTAGAACGCGCGCCGCTCGTCGGCGCTGACCGGCCGGTCCGGCTCACTCACCAACCGGCTCGGAACGTTCAGTTGCAGCGTGAGCAGCGACTCGCTGCGGAACCCCGGGTCGACGTCCATCAGCCGCACGAAGCTGCGAATGAGCAGACCGGCGCCGATCGTCAGAACGATCGCGAGCGCTACTTCGACGATGACCAGCGCGCTGCGGGCGCGGCGGCCTGACCGCGAACCGACACTGCCTCTCGACTGGTCCTGCAGCATGGATCGGACATCTGCCCGGCCGGCCGCGAGCGCCGGCAGGAGACTGACGAGAATGCCGGTACCGATCGCGACGGCCAGGGTGACGAGCAGCACGCGTCCGTCCGGCGTGACCTTCTGGATACGCGGAATGTCGATCGGCGCCAGCGCGACCAATCCCCGGATGCCCCAGTGCACGAACAGCAGACCCAACGCCGCGCCCGTCAGTGCGAGTACGAGACTTTCGGTGAGGGCCTGGACCGCCAGGCGGCGGCGCGACGCGCCCACGGCCGCGCGGAGCGCCAGCTCGCGCTGCCGCGCCACGCTGCGGGCGAGCGTGAGATTGGCGACATTCACCGCCGCCATCAGAAGAAGCGTGCCCACGCCGGCGAGTATCAGCAGGAGGGCCGGCCGTATGGTTCCAACAGTTTGGTCCATCAGCGGCACGACAGTCGTACCCCACCCGCGGTTACTTGCGGGGTAGTCGGCCTCGAGCTGCCGCGCCACGTTGGCAAGGTCGTCACTCGCCTGTTCGAACGATGAACCTGACGCGAGGCGGCCGATGGCCACGAGCGAGTGTCCATTGCGCACCAGCGCTCCACCGCTCGTCGTCCAGCGGCTGCCTTCCATCGGCATGGGAATCCACATGTCGGCGGTGGTGGCGCCGCCGGAGACCCACGGGCCGAACATCGATCGGTAGGGAAACGCGAAGTCGGGCGGCATCACACCGACGACGGTGACGATTTCGGCGCCGGAGAGCGTCAGCGTTTGCCCGATCGCGTCGGGATGGCCACCCATCCGGTGTACCCAGTAGGCGTGACTGACGACAGCCACGCCGCGCTCGCCCGGTTCGAACGTGCGCCCGAGCATGGCCCGCCTGCCCAGGACGTCGAAGATTCGGTCGCCGGTGCGCAAAGCCCAGACCGGCGGCGCGTCTTCCTCGCCGGTGACCGTCAGGCGCACGAGGAACGACAGCGCGTAGTCCATCGCCTCGAACGTGCGGCTGCGGTCCCGGTAATCGACGAAGTTGGCCGGCGACACCACGTTGAGCGGCCGGCTCTCGTTCCGGTTGTCGCTCCAGATCATGGCCAGACGCTCAGGCGCGCCGTAAGGAAGCGGGCTGAGCAAAACGCCGTTCACGACCGAGAACACCGCGCTCGTGGCGCCGATGCCGAGCGCGAGGGCGAACACGGCGAGCGCGGTGTAGCCAGGCGCCCGGCGTGCCTGGCGGAGGGTGTATCGAAGGTCGGACCGAAGCGCGTCCCAGAACATGGCGTGTCTCCCGGCGGGTTCGTACAGGTGGTGGCGGTGGTCCGGCCATGACGACCAGCGTTCGAATGCGGTCCATCGTTCGGAAAGGCCCGCGGTCATCAGCGGCACGGCCTGGCGGGTCAGGACGATGAGCGCGCGGTTGTGGGTCGTGGCGAGCGTGGCTCTAAAGTGCGCCCGCATTTCGGTGCCGAAGCGTTGCCTGAAGGCGCGCGGGTAGGCGAGGAGCAGGAGATCGAACGCGCACAACGCGACACGTTCGCGCCAGGTCATGTCGTGACCCGCAGCAGGCGGCGTGATCGTGCGTTCTCCACCTGCCTGGCCAGGCGATCCAGCTCGGCGCGCGCCACCAGGATGCCCCGCTCGGTCAGCCGGTAATAGCGCCGCCGCTCATCGTCTTCCGCCGGGCGCTCGGCGAGTTCCGCGATCAGCTCCTGTTCGAGCAGGCGCGCCAGTGCGCGGTAGAGCGTGCCCGCATGCAGCGTGGTGGCTCCACCGCCACGCGCGTTCACCTCCTGCATGATGCGGTAGCCGTGCTGCTCGCCGTCGGCAAGCGCAAGCAGGATGTCGAAGGCCACGGGTGACAGGGGCAGGAACTGATCGGCTCGGAAGCGGTCCACGTATGTGCTTAAAGAGTATAGATGACAGGCACAGAGAAGCCGCACTGTTCATGTAAGCCATCACGGAATGCCGGGATGAATGCGGGGACCGAACAGATTGACAGATAAGATTGCAATATTTATGATTCCATCCGGATAGACGGATGGAATATGTTTCCACGCCCATTCTCGACCACATGGCGGCCCTCGCGGACCCGATCCGCGTGCGGATGCTGCTGCCGCTCGAGGAGCACGAGCTGACGGTGTCCGAGTTGTGCGCCGTGCTGCAGCTTCCGCAGTCCACCGTCAGCCGCCACCTGAAAACGCTGGCAGACGACGGGTGGGTGGTGTCGCGGAGGGACGGGACGAGCCGCTTTTACGGCATGACGCGGGATGGACTGGACGCCGGCGCGCAGCAGTTGTGGCCGGTGATTCGCGGCCAGGTGGAAGGGACCGCCAGTGCCACGCAGGACGTGCATCGCCTCCAGGGCGTCCTCCATCGTCGGCGTGAGAAGTCGCGCGAGTTTTTTTCGTCGGCGTCAGGCCAGTGGGACCGTCTGCGGGTGCAGTTGTTCGGGCCGCATCTGCATCTCACCACGCTGCTGTCGCTCATCGACCAGCGGCTGGTGGTCGGCGATCTGGGTTGCGGTACCGGCCAGTTGAGCGAAGCACTGGCGCCATATGTAGCGCGCGTCATCGCGGTGGATGGATCCACCGACATGCTGCGCGCCGCGCGAGCGCGCTTGGCGGGGCAGGCGCACGTCGAGGTTCGCGAAGGCGCGCTGGAGTCGTTGCCGCTGGACGCAGCCATGCTGGACGTGGCCATCGTGTCGCTCGTGCTGCACCATCAGCCCGAGCCGGCGCTGGTACTGGCCGAAGCCGCACGCGTGCTGAAGCCCGGCGGGCGGGTGCTGGTGGTGGACATGCTGCCGCACGATCGCGTGGACTATCAGCAGCAGATGGGACACGTGTGGCTGGGCTTTTCCGAGCAGACCATGCGGCGGCATCTCACCGCCGCCGGCTTCGGAGCCGTGCAGGTGCGGCCGTTGCCCGCGGACGCCGACGCGGATGGTCCGGCACTGTTCGTGGCGGGCGGAACGAAGGGGAGCTGAGAGGTTCTGGGGTTCGCGGGCTTGCCCGCCGTAGCTCGCGGCAGTCCGGGCGAGCGAAGGCGGGTTCTGAACAGAAACAACGAGACAGGAGAGTAGCGAGATGGCAACAGCAGTCAAGGCCACCCATGCATTCGATCTGGCGCGTGCCGCCGGGCGGGAGCCGTTCAAGGTAAAGGACCTTTCCCTGGCCGATTTCGGCCGGAAGGAAATCCGGCTGGCCGAGCACGAGATGCCGGGGCTGATGGCGCTGCGCAAGCAGTACGCCGGCGCGAAGCCGCTGGCCGGCGCGAAGATCATGGGCTCGCTGCACATGACGGTGCAGACGGCGGTGCTCATCGAGACGCTGACCGAGCTTGGCGCCGACGTCCGGTGGGTGAGCTGTAACATCTTCTCGACGCAGGATCACGCAGCGGCAGCGGTGGTCGTCGGCCGTCCGGAAACCGGCGGCACGGCGGACGACCCGAAGGGCACGCCCGTGTTTGCCTGGAAGGGCGAGACGCTTCCCGAATACTGGTGGTGCACGGTGGAGGCCCTGCGTTGGCCCGACAACACCGGCCCCTCGCTCATCGTCGACGACGGCGGGGACGCGCCGCTGTTCGTGCACAAGGCGCGCGAGTTCGAGAAGGCGGGCACGGTGCCGGCGTTCCAGGCCGAGAGCGAACCCGAGGAGTGGGGCGTCATTCTCGACACCCTCCGCCGGGAACTCGCGGAGCGGCCCGGCACGTGGACGGCCATTGCCGAGGGCATCAACGGCG
>CAZZGM010000095.1:7773-9493 GCA_964653955.1 uncultured Bifidobacteriaceae bacterium
AGAGACGACGACCGGCGTGCACCGGCTCTACGAGATGACCGCGGCCGGCTCGCTGTTGTTCCCGGCCATCAACGTCAACGACTCGGCCACCAAGAGCAAGTTCGACAACCTCTACGGCTGCCGCCACTCACTGGTGGACGGACTCAATCGTGCCAGCGACGTGATGCTGTCGGCCAAGGTGGCGGTGGTGTTTGGTTACGGTGACGTGGGCAAGGGCTGCGCCCAGGCACTCAAGGGCCAGGGCTGCCGCGTGATTGTCACCGAGGTCGATCCCATCTGCGCATTGCAGGCTGCGATGGAAGGCTACCAGGTCACGACCATCGAGGACGTGCTGGAGACAGCCGACATCTTCATCACGGCGACGGGCAACAAGGACATCCTGACCGTCGAGCACATGAAGCGGATGAAGGACAAGGCCATCATCGGCAACATCGGCCACTTCGACAACGAGATCGAGATGGCCCAGCTTGCGAAGAGCGGCGCGACGCGCATCAACGTGAAGCCGCAGTACGACGAGTGGGTGTTCCCGGCCGACGGTGATCGCCCCGAGCACAGCATCCTGGTGCTGGCCGAAGGCCGCCTGCTGAACCTGGGCTGCGCCACGGGTCACCCGAGCTTCGTGATGTCCTCGTCGTTCACGAACCAGGTGGTGGCACAGCTCGACCTGCACTTCAGCACCACGGGCCAGCCGACGTTGTCGGGTACGGCGTACGACGCGAAGCGCGTGTATATCCTGCCGAAGAAGCTGGACGAGATGGTGGCGCGCCTCCATCTCGACAAGCTCGGCGTGAAGCTGACGCGTCTCACGCAGGAGCAGGCCGACTACATCGGCGTGCCGGTGGATGGTCCCTACAAGTCGGCCCACTACCGCTACTGAGCGGCGCTGATCTCGAAGGCATGGGCTGGCCGTTGTTCCGGACAGCGGCCGGCCCGCGCTCAAGACAATCGATGACACGGCGCGCGCTACAGTAGACATTGCCATGCGTCCTGCCGTTGCCTTTCTCGTCGTTGCTGCGGTATTCGGGGCCAGCCTGGTCTCGGCCGTGGCCCAGCGTCCCGGTGCCTTCGGAGAAAGCCGGGATCATCCCGCCATCAACTACAGCAAGGCCCCCGTCGACGATGCCGTTGCCGATCTCAACCGGCGGCTGGCGGCCGGCGAGGTGACGCTGCGTTATGACGAACAGCGCGGCGGTTATCTCTCCTCCGTGCTCGACGCGCTGAAGATTCCAGTGGAATCGCAGATTCTCGCGTTTGCCGAAACCAGTCAGCAGGCGCGCCGGATCAACCGCAGCAACCCACGCGCGATTTATTTCACCGACACGCTGTCGGTCGGCTGGGTGCGCGGTGGCGACATGATCGAGGTGGCCGCGCAGGATCCCCGGCAGGGCACCATCTTCTACACCCTCGCGCAGGAACCGTCGGCCTCGCCAGCGCTCGTGCGCAACGACAACTGTCTGGCCTGCCACCTGTCGTGGGACACGCTGGCCGTACCAGGCTGGGTGCTCCAGACCGTCTTCCCGCGGAAGTCAGAAATGGACTACGCGGACGGTGGGTTCGTGGATCACCGGATGCCCGTCGAGGAGCGCTGGGGCGGATGGTTCGTGACGGGGAAGGCCGTACCGCCGCGGCACATGGGCAATCAGCCGACGCTCCAGCCCAAGCCGCGCACCGGTCCCGCGCAGAAGCTCACGGTGGTGGATGGCGAGTTCGAGCGCGCGGG
>CAZZGM010000096.1:0-9473 GCA_964653955.1 uncultured Bifidobacteriaceae bacterium
GAGAGATCTCCATGCGTTGTCTCCGCCTCTTCCGCCTCCCTCTCCTCTTCGTCATCATCACTGCGCTCGGCGTGGCCATTCCACACGCGCAGCATCAGTTGCAGCCGGTGGCCGCGCTTCGTGGCACGCCGGCCGTTGAACTGGCACTGCGCAAGCTCGACACCGTGGGCACGTTCATGATGACCACGGCCCATCCCGATGATGAGAACAACGCGATGCTGGCCTACTACGGGCACGGCAAGGGGATGCGGACGACGCTGGTGACGGCGACGCGTGGTGAAGGTGGGCAGAACGAGATTGGTCCCGAGCTGTTCGAGTCGCTGGCCGTGCTGCGGACAGAGGAGCTGCTGGCCGCGCATCGATACGATGGTGCGGAGCAGTACTTCACGAGGGCGGTGGACTTCGGCTACTCGTTCAGCGTCGAAGAAACGCTCGAGAAGTGGGGCAAGGAAGAAATCCTCGGGGACTTCGTGCGGATGATCCGCACCATTCGCCCCCACGTCATCGTTGGCTTCGTGTTCGATGGCGAAGGCGGCGGTCAGCACCATCAGACCTCGTCCCGGTTGACGGCGGAAGCGTTTCGCGCGGCGGCCGATCCGGAGCGGTTCCCCGGGCAGATTGCCGAGGGGCTGCGTCCGTGGCAGGCCGCGAAGTTCTACTACACTGCGGGTTTCGGTCCTGGCGGTCCTGGCGGTGGCGGCCGTGCGCCGCAGTTCAGTGGGCCCGGTGCCGCGTCACCGCTGATGTTCGACGGTGGCAACCGCTACGACAGCATCCTCGGCCGCACCTACAACGAAGTGGCCGGCGAAGCACGCAGCATGCACAAGTGCCAGGGCATGACGCAGCTGCTGCCGCTGCCCGGCATGGGTGGGGGGATGATGGGGCCAGGCGGCGCGCGAGCCTATCGGTTGTACGACACGGTCCTGGCTGACGGTGTCAATCGCGCCGAGCAGGATCCGTTCGACGGCGTGGACACGAGCCTCGGATCGCTGGCTGGTTACGCGGGTGCGCAGGCGCCGCCAGCACTGAGCGAGGCGTTGTCGCGCATCTCATCGCACGTGCAGGATGCCAGGCGCGCGCTGGCTGCCGATGGCAGCGGCGCGACGGTGGCTCCGCTTGCCGCCGGACTGACGGCCGTGCGCACGCTGCGCCAGGGGCTGACCGCCATGACCATGTCGGATGACGCCCGCTACGAAATCGACTTCCGTCTCGAGCAGAAAGAATCGCAGTTCGTGGACGCGCTGGTGGCCGCCACCGACCTTCGCCTCGAGGCAATTGCCGACGATGGGGTGGTGACGCCGGGACAGCAGGTGGGCGTGCAGTTGATTGCGGCGGCAAGAGGGAACGTGCCGGTGGAGGTGAAGGCGCGGACGCTCGAGGGCTTCGACCAGCCCACCGAAAACGGCGGAACGATTCCGGCCAACGCGCGGCTGACGGCAGCGCACTTCAAGTACGCGACCAACGCGGCACGCTTCGACCTGGATCCCGACGTGCCGTTCGGCCTGCCGTTCCGGCCGACGCCGTTTACCGCGACGTTCACGCTGGCCACGGGCGGCGTCGACTTCGAGGTGACCGTGCCCGTGCAGGCACGATCCGAAGGGAATCTTTTCAGCGGTGAGAAGCGCGCGGAGTTGCACGTGGTGCCGGCGTTTGCGGTGACGGCCAGTCCGGAAACGCTGGTGGTGGCCACACGGACGACGCCGGCCAACGCCCGCGGTACGCGCAAGGACGTGCGCGTGACAGTGGTGAATCACGCGAAGGGACCGGCCAATGGTGAAGTGGTGCTGGAACTCCCGCAGGGGTGGCAGGCGACGCCCGCTTCGCAGCCAGTGAGCTTCGCGCGCGAGGACGAAGCCATCACGGTGCGGTTCGTCGTGGACGCGCCGCCGTCACCGATGCTCGTCTCCGCCGCTCAGCAGCCGGACGGCGGGAGGTTCCCCATCCGCGCCCACGTGAAGGCGGGCGACGCGACTTACGCACAGGGATTCCAGCTCGTTGAATATCCCCACACCACCCGTCGTCATGTGCGCGCGGCACCGGAGGTGACGGCACGGGCCATTGACGTGGCGGTGAAGCCGGACCTGAAGGTGGGCTACGTGATGGGCGTGGGCGACCAGATTCCGCCCGCGCTCGAGCAGCTTGGTGTGTCGGTCACACTCATCGGCCCCGACGAGCTGGCCTGGGGCGATCTGAGCAAATACGACGTCGTCATGACCGGCGTGCGGGCCTACGAGCGCCGCGCCGACCTGCGCGCCTACAACACGCGGCTCCTCGATTACGCGCGCGAAGGCGGCACCGTGATCGTCAACTACAACAAATTCGAGTTCAACGACGCGCAGTACGGTCCGTATCCCGCACGTGTCGGCCGTGAGCGGGTGACCGACGAAAACGCCGAGCCGCGTCTGCTGCAGCCGGACCATCGTGTGTTCAATGGCCCGAACCGCATCGGACGCGCCGACTGGACCGGCTGGGTGCAGGAACGCGGCCTCTACTTCCTCGACACCGCCAACGCCGATCCGCAGATGGTGGACCTGCTGGAGTTCGACGAACCCTTCGAGTACAACCGCGGCGCCAAACGCGGCGCACTCGTTGAAGCACAGGTCGGCAAGGGCCGCTGGATGTATGTCGGCCTCGGCCTGTGGCGTCAGCTTCCGGCCGGCACCGAGGGGGCCTACCGGCTGATGGCGAATCTGTTGAGCGTGGACTGACTTCGCACTATTCGGATCTGAGGGTGTGCGCGGGATCGATGCGGAGCGCCCGGCGCACGGGTACACTGCACGCGAGGACGACAATCCCGATTACCGCCGCGGCAATGACGAACAGCGGCGCCGGGCTTCCGTTGTTCTGCCCGACCAGCACGCCGCGCAGCAACTGGATGACGCCGGTACCACCGGCAACACCCAGAACGAGTCCGATTGCGAGAGCCGGTGTCACTCGGCCGGCAACGAGCCTGACGATGTGATGACGGGCAGCGCCGAGCGCGAGGCGGATGCCAATCTCACGCGTGCGGTGAGCCACACCACTGGCAGCAACTGCATACACGCCCATCATCGCCAGTACGAAAGCGACGAGCCCGAAGATCGAGAGCACCTGGCTGATGGTTCTCGTCGCCCAGCGGACGGTGTAGGAGAGTTCCTCGAGCGTGAGCACGTTGGAGACGGCCAGGTCCGCGTCCAGCGTGTTGACAACGTGACGCAGGTCGGGAGCCAGCGCTGGCGCGTGTCCGCTGGTCCGCAGCATCAGCGCAAGGTTCAGGCCCGGCTCGAGGGCGAGAGGTAGGTACACACAGGCTCGCGCGTCGCCCATCGGTGTCTGACGAACGGATGGAACCACACCGGCAATCGTCAGCCACGGCGTGCTGGCGCCCGCCGGTGGCCGGTGCAGCCGGATACGCTGCCCGACAACGTTCTGACGTGTCGCGAGCGTGGACGCAAAGGCTTCGTTGACGACCACCGTGTCACGCTCGGCTGGTCCGGGCAGGCGGCCGGCGAGTGCGGGTAAGGCCAGCGTGTCGAAATAACCAGGGCTCGTGCCAACAGTGCACACCGAGGGCCCCGCACCGGGTTCGCGGTCACCTTCCCGTTCGAGTGTTGCGGACGGTGCGCCGACGAAAGGCAGGGTCGTGGCAATGCTGGCCGCAGTCACGCCAGGAGTGGCGCGCATGCGTTCCAGGAGCGTTGCGACAAACCGATCACGAGCCTCTGGGGCATCGAACGTGGTTGCCGGCAGAGGCAGGCGCGCCGTGAGAACGCCGGCCGGTTGCACGACGAGATCGGCGCGCTCGACTTCCCGGGCCCGGCCGGCAATGGTTACCGCAGCGGCCAGCAGCACCACGGCCAGCGCCACCTGCACGCTCAGCAGCACGCGCATCAGCCGTCCGGTGCCGGCCGTGCCGGCAACGCTGCGGCCGCCGTCCCTGATGGCCAGTGGTGTGGCCGTGCGGGACAGTTGCAGGGCAGGCGCGCATCCGAATGCAATGCCGGCGCCGAGGCAGATGGCGGCAATGAACGCGAACACGTTCGCGTCCATGTTGAACTGTGTCCACGGCGGCAGTCCGAGATTCGCCGTCGTCGACGCAAACGCGCGCACCGCGATGGTGGCGAGAACGAAACCGCCAACGCCCGCCAGTGATGCCAGCGCCACGCTTTCGGTCAGGAGCTGCGAAACGATCCGCCATCGGGACGCGCCCATCACCGAACGGAGCGCGATTTCCCGGCCGCGCGTGGCCGCTCTGGTCAGCAGCAGCGTGCTGGCGTTTACGCAGGCGACGACGAGCAGCAGGATGGCCGAGGTGAGTAGCAGCAGCGGCTCGGGCGTGGTGAACGTGCCGAGATAGCGGTTGACGAACGGCACCATCACCAGCCGCACGCCTTCGTTGGTGGCCGGGTACTGCACGGCCAGCCCCGCGGCCAGCGTCTCCAGTTCGGCGCGGGCGTTGGTGAGCGTGACGTTGCCGGCAAGCCGTGCGACGGCACCAAGCGTCCGGGCGTCTCGGGCGTCCGCGCGCATACCCGGCAGGTGAGCCAGTGGCAGCCACACCTGTCCTGTCAGCGGAAACGTGAACCCAGGCGGCATGACGCCAATGATGGTGGCCGGCGCACCGTCAATCCTGATGGAGTGTCCGATGATGTCGTGCCTGCCGCCATGACGTGTGGTCCACAGCTCGTGAGCGAGCACCGCCACCTTTGCCGCGCCACTGCGGTCATCGTCTGGCGTAAACGAGCGGCCAAGCTGTGGCGCCGCGCCAAGCAGCTCGAACGTTCCGGCCGACACGTAGACGCCATCGACCCGCTCGGCCGGCCCGGTGCCATCGGCCAGCGTTGCGCCGGTGCGCGTGTACGCGCTGAGGCCGGCCAGCGTCTCCGCCTGCTGCCAGTCCGACAGATCCGCCAGCGACACGCCGTGCTGCCGGCCCTGCGCGTCCAGCGTATCGATGGCCATCACGCGATCCGGCTGCCGGAAGAACGGCACGTCCCGCAGCAGCATGGCGTTGAGGATGGTGAACACCGTGACGCTCGATCCAATGCCGAGCGCAAGAGCTCCGACGATGCCAATCGAGACCAGGCGGTCGCGCAGGAACAGGCGCCGTGCGAACGAGAGATCCTGCAACAGTGCCTGAACGATGGGGAATCCTCGTCGATCCTGGTGCGCCATCCGGACGCGATCGGTGCCGCCAAACTGACGCCGGGCCGCGAACCGCGCGTCCTCTCGCGACATCCCGCCGGCCTCGAACTCTTCGGTCAGCAGCTCGAGGTGCAGGCGCATCTCCTCGTCGAGCCGCCGGTCGCGGCGTCGTTGCAGCAGCGGTTCGAGCAGACGCGAGAGCCACACGGGCAGCTTCATGGTTCGGTTCCCGGTTCAGGGTCGGATGGCACGCGAGCTTCTGTTGACAGGCTACAGAGCCTTGCATGCTTCGTGTTGCCTGTCAACAGAGCAACTACAAGGAACCTGCAATCCTGCTAACGTAGTCCCCATGCGAATCCCAGCAGCAGTCGTTGTCGTGTGTGCGCTGGCGGTGGCCGTGCCGGTGGCGCAGTCGGACGAGTCGCGCCGCATTTCCGATGCCGTCATCGTGCTGGACGAAATCATGGGGGCAGGCGATCAGTCGGTGCCGCGTTCCATCATGGAAAAGGCCGAGGGAATTGCGGTGTTTCCCTCGCTGATCAAGGGCGGCATCATCATTGGCGGGCAGCGCGGCCGGGGCGTTCTGAGCGCGCGCGATCCGAAAACCGGTGAGTGGTCGCCGCCGGCGTTCCTCACCATTACCGGCGGCAGCATCGGCGCGCAGATTGGCGCGCAGGCCGTGGACCTGATTCTCGTCGTGCAGAACCGCCGCGGGCTCGAGCAGCTCGTGCGCAACCAGTTCAAGATTGGCGCCGACGCGGCGGTGGCCGCCGGGCCCGTGGGGCGCGATGCCGGTGCGTCCACGGACATCCAGAGGCGCGCGCAGATTCTCAGCTACTCGCGTACGCGTGGGCTGTTTGCGGGTGTGTCGCTGAACGGGTCCACGATCCGCCAGGACCGCGATGCCAACGAACGGTTCTATGGCCAGTACTTCCGCACGGGTCAGATTGTGTTCGACGGGCGCGCGGGTTCACCGGATCCAGTCGGCGAGTGGAAGGCCGCGCTCGACAAGTACTCGAAGTAACACGAGGACGCGCTACGGCCGGTCGAGCACCTTGCGCTCGAGTCCGCAGCGGTGCCGCGCGTGTCGCGGTGCCGCGTGACTACTGCAGGCGCGTTCTGCGTGGCACGCGGGTGTAACGGCTGGCGCGGCGTTCAGCGCTGCGCCAGTTCCGACACGTCTCCCTTGAACGGAAACCCGTCGAGGGGCGGGCCTGCGTCCGGGGCCGAGCGGAAGTACTCCACCAGCGGCCGGTCGTCCGTGAGGATGGGGCCGTCGCCGACGAAGGCGGCAATCTCGCGCGGTCCCGCCGTATACCATCCGCGCAGTTCGTCGAACGAGCCGAGCCCCACGTCCGTCAACATCTCGCGCGTCTCCGGATCCGCGAGCTTGGCCACGAACGCCGCTTCATCCAGCCGCAGCGGTCCGATGGTGCCAACCATCAACTCGCCGTTGAGCCATAACGTCGTGTCGGGGAACACCGAGTGGAAGGTCCGCATGATGAGCTCGTAGTGCGAGCGCTGACGCTGGCCGATCCACTGCAGGACGAGTCCTCCCGGCGCGAGTGCTTCGCGCACCAGCGTGAAATATTCTCGTGAGTACAACGAGCCCGCGCCGGCGTGATTGGGCTGAATGATGTCCGCGGTCACCACGTCGAAACGTTCACCCGACAGCAGCAGGAAGTTGCGGCCATCGTCCACGCGGACGCGGACGTTGGGGCGATTGAGCACGTCATGGTTGACGTGCGCGAACAGGGCACCGGCTTTCCGCACACTGTCGGACAGCTCGACAATCTGGACGGCCGTGCCCGTGTGCTGACTGACCGCACCGGCGGTGACGCCGCCACCCAGACCAATGACGAGCGCGCGTTGCGGGTTGGGGTGCAGAGCCATGGGCAGCGCGCCAATCTGCCGGTGGAGTCGGACCATCGCGGGAGAGTCGTTGGCCTGGTGCAGGCCGCTCACCTGCAGCGTCCGTTGAAACGCCGAGGCATACACGCTGACGGCCGCCTGCGCGCCTTCATCGCGGAAGATTTCGGAAGAGCCCGGGCCAATGCGTTCGCGCGCCGCCGCCACGAATGGGTCCGGCGTGGCGGAGGCCAGCACCGCAAACGCCACGAGCCCCACACCGGCGGCGGCGGCCATCCGGGAACGGAGCGGGTGAATGGCACACAGACCAAGGCCGGCGACAATGAAGACCGCCGCGAGCACTATCAGTGACGCACGCGTGCCCAGCAGCGGCAGCAGCAGGAAGCCCCCTGCCAACGATCCCAGAATGGCACCCAGTACGTTCACGCCATAAAAACGTCCCACGAGGCGCCCGCGTCCGTGTCCGTCACCGTCGTCTTCGACCGGTGGCACCCCAACGCGCAGCAGCAGCGGAAACGAGACGCCCATCAGCAGTGATGGAACGAGAAACCCGAGGAGCACGCGCTGCAACGGGCGCATGCCTGAGACAAACGGCGCATCGGACCAGGTGATGAAACCAATTCCCAGGAGCACGGCTGCTCCGGTTGCCAGCTGAAGCGCGGCCAGCCATCCCAGCCAGTCACGCGGCGTCTTCAACACGCGCGCGGCCAGCGCACCACCGAGGGCAATGCCGACGAGGACAATAGCCAGCGTCGTGGTGAAGGCGTAGGTGGTGGCGACGAGGTACTGCGTCATGACGCGGAACCACACGACCTCGAGCGCCAGCGACGCGAAACCGGAAGCACCGACGACGATCCATGCCATGCGCGGCCCTGCTGGCGTGAGCACGGACGGTGCGGCGGCGGCCGGCGCGGCCGTGACGTCCGGAACGGGCGCCGACGTCGACGCCAGACGTCGATCGATCAACAGCGCTCCGATGCCGACGAGCGTGTTGACGAGAGCCGCCAGGAGGAATGTGCGCCGCATGCCGAGGCCGCCAATGAAGATAAAACCCGTGAGCATGGCTCCGGTGACGGCACCCGCCGTGTTGGTGGCGTAGAGCGCACCCACGCGGGACGCGAAGCGCGACCCGCGTACGAGTGGTGACGCACTCAACAGCGGCAGCGTGAGTCCCATCAACATCGTTGGCACCAGCAGCACCACGAACGCCGCCGCGAACCGGGCTGTCGTCTGGAGCGCGAACGAGTCGGGCGCAATGGTGTAGAGCCAGCGGTAGAGGCCCGCACTGGCGCCCAGCGCCACCGGTGTGATGACGGCCGCGACGCCAACCAGTAGTTCGGCAATGCCGAATGCCGCCAGTGGGCGCCGGATGCGCGCCAGCAGGGGGCCTGCGAGCCAGCTTCCAAGCGCAAGTCCGGCCATGAATGCTGCGAGCACCGTGCTGGCCGCATACGCCGTGACGCCAAACACATGCGAGAGCTGTCGCAGCCACAGCACCTGATACGCGAGGCCGGCGGCACCCGAGCAGAAAAAGAGCAGGAGGAGGAGGGGCACTGCGGCGAGATTCTACTGGAGCGGGACGGGTGCCGGCATCAACGGGCGAGCAGATGGCGCAGCGCCGGCTCGAGTTCGTTGAAACGGAACGAAAAACCTGTGGTGCGAGCCGCTTCAGGCAACACGCGCGCGCCGGTGGTGAGGGCCATGGCAAGTTCGCCGAGCAGCACTCGCAGGGCGAATGCCGGTATGGGTAGAACGGCGGGGCGCCGCAGGACGCGGCCGAGCGTGCGCGCGAAGGCGGTGTTGGTGACCGGTGCCGGCGCCGTGGCGTTCCATGCCGCGGCGTGCGGCGAGGTGAAGCCTGAAGCATGTGCGGCGGCCATCGCGGTATTGGCGCCGCCTTCCGCCAGCCACGCCACGAGTTTTACCCAGTCGTCGAGGTGAATCCACGGCATGTACTGCCGGCCACTGCCCATGGGGCCACCAAGACCCAGGCGGAAGGGCGGGAGCATCGAGCGCAACGCTCCGCCGTCCGGATGGAGTACGAGTCCGGTGCGCACGACGGCTACGCGGGTAAATGGTGAGGCCGCCGCGGCGGCTTCGTGTTCCCACTCCACGCAGAGGCGTGCCAGAAAATCGTCGCCCGGCGGTGTGTCTTCGGTGACGGGGGCGTCGCCGTGCGGGCCGTAGTAGCCAACGGCGGAACCGCTGATCAGGATCCGCTGGCGCTCGGGCAACGCCTGCAGGGCGCGGACGAGGCTGCGCGTGGGCAGAATCCGGCTCGATTGCAGAATCTGCTTCCGGGCCGTGCTCCAGCGCCGGCTGGCAATACCTGCGCCTGCCAAATTGATGATGACGTCGGCGTCGGCGAGGGCGTTGGTCCAGGGGCCGGTGGTGCCGTCCGGCTGCCAGGCCACCTCGTGTGTAGCGCCTGGTCCAACGCCCTCGCCGACGCCGACGTCATCATCAATTTGGCAGGCGCA
>CAZZGM010000097.1:0-4232 GCA_964653955.1 uncultured Bifidobacteriaceae bacterium
GGGCGTGGCGCTGGTGTCCGAACCGTTCCCCGCCCGCCATCGCGGCAAGGCGCTGGCGTTCGTCCAGAGTGCCTGGGCCATCGGCTACGCGCTGGCCGCCGCCGTCAACCTGGTCGTCATGCCGATCTGGGGCTGGCGCGGCGTGTTTTTCGTGGGCGTGCTGCCGGCGCTCTTCACCATCTGGGTCCGGCGACGCGTCGAGGAACCCGAGCTGTGGCACCGCACGCAGAGCGCCGAACGCGGCCGCATCGGCGCGCTGTTCACCGGCGAGCGCGCGCGTATCACCGTGTTCATCATCCTGATGAACGCATGCTGCCTGTTCGGCTGGTGGGGGCTGAACCTCTGGGTGCCGGCCTACCTCAACCTGCCTCCCGATCGCGGCGGTGTGGGGCTGTCGTCGGCAACCATGTCATGGTTCGTGATCTTCATGCAGGTGGGCATGTGGTTCGGCTACATCAGCTTCGGCTACATTGCCGACATCGTCGGGCGAAAGCCGGCGTATGTGACGTTCGTGACCATGGCCGCCATCCTGCTGCCGTTGTATGGCGCCATCCGCGAGCCGTGGATGCTGCTGATGCTGGGCCCGGCGGTGGCGTTCTTCGGCACCGGCTATTACAGCGGCTTCGGCGCCGTCATTGCCGAACTCTATCCAACGTCGGTGCGCGCAACCGCTGCCGGCGTGGGCTATAACGTCGGCCGCATTGCCAGCGCCGCCGCGCCATTCGTGGTGGGATCCATGGCCGCCACTCAGGGCTTCGGCCTGGCGTTTGCCGTCACGGGCGTGGCCTTTGCTCTGGCAGCCGTCCTCTGGATCGGGATTCCGGCCACGGGAAACGCCGAACTCCACGCCTAGGAGGTTGCAGCCTCAAAAGGCAGAAGGCACAAGGCAGAAGGCAAAAGGCACAAGGCAAAAAGGCAGAACCGGCGCTTCAGGCCCAACCTGCGCAGTGTTCCGCCTTCTGCCTTCTGCCTTGTGCCTTCTGCCCTCTGCCTTTCCTTCAGGCCAGACCTGCAAGAATCGCGGCGACCTCCGTTCTACGGATACGGGGCCACTTCCGGCTCCGGCGCTCGAGGAGCCGTTCACATGTCTGCACGCACCTGGCTTGCCACTGCCGCCCTTGCCGCGGCTGTCGTCCTGCTTCGCCCCACCGCACCGGTGGCGTCGGTGCCACCGGCCGACGCCCAGGATCAAACCACCTCGCTCGACGATCAGACCGAGCTGGCCATCACGGTCTACAACTCCGACCTGGCACTCGTGCGCGACGTGCGTCGCCTGCGCCTGCCGCGCGGCACCGGCAGCCTCCGCTTCATGGACATTGCCGCCACCGTCAATCCGGCCACCGTACATTTCCGATCGCTCAGCGAACCGGCGCGCGTGCACGTGCTGGAACAGAACTACGAATACGACCTGCTGGAGCCGGACAAGCTGCTTCGCAAGTACGTCGGCCGTGACGTCACGCTGGTCCGGACGCGCCAGCAGGGCGGTGCCACCGTCGAAGAAGAAGTCACGGCGCGGCTCCTCAGCTACAACACCGCACCGGTCTGGCGTATTGGCACCGACATCGTCACCGGTCTGAACGCGGACCACATCCGCTTCCCCGAACTGCCGGAAAGTCTCTTTTCCCGGCCCACGCTCATCTGGACGGTCGCCAACGACGGCGCGGACGCACACCAGGTAGAAGCGTCGTACCTGGCCAGCAAGCTGGCGTGGAATGCCGACTACGTACTCACCGTGTCGCGGGATGATGCGAAGGCCGATCTGGATGGATGGGTGACGCTCACCAACAACAGCGGCACGGCTTTTCGAAACGCGTCGCTGCAGCTCGTGGCTGGCGACATCAACCGCGTGGCACCGCAGATGAAGCGGATGGTAGCCATGGAAGCCGACATGGCGCGCGCGGCGGCACCGGCGCCGATGACGCAGGAAGCGTTCTCGGACTATCACCTCTACACGCTGCCGAGGAAAACCACCATCAACCACGCACAGACCAAGCAGCTCAGCATGCTGAACGGCTCAGGCGTGCCCGTGCAGAAACGTTATGTGGTGGAAGGCCAGTCGTTCTATTACCACAACGCGCGGCACCCCGGCTCACCCGTGAAGGATGTCGTGCAGGTCTACTACCAGTTCCGGAACCAGGAAGCGGGCGGCTTGGGCGTGCCCATGCCCGCCGGCACGGTGCGTGTCTATCAGCACGACTCGAAAGGGGCCGTGCAGTTCGTCGGCGAAGATCGCATCGCGCACACGCCCAGGGAAGAAACCATCAACCTCAAGGTGGGCAATGCCTTCGATGTGGTCGCCGAACGTCAGCAGGTGGACTTCGAGAAAATTGCCGCAAACACCCACGAGCTGGAGTACGAAATTTCGCTGCGCAACCGGAAGGACGTGCCCATTACCATTGAAGTGAACGAGCCCATTGGCGGCACGTGGCGGATGGTGCGCAGCACGCACGAGCACACGAAGACGGCGGCCTGGGCGGCACGCTTCGAGGTGCCGGTGGCAGCCGACAGCGAGACGACGCTGAAGTACCGCGTGCGCGTCACGTATTAGTTCACGTCCGTGACGCGTCCCACCAGGATGCGGCCGCGCATGAAACTCACGTCCAGCACCTGCCCTGCCTGCCTGGCCACCGTTTCGCAGACGCCGGTGGCCGGGTGGCAGAGCCGGGCTTCGAATGGCCGCGCGACACGCAGCGAGTACGAGCCGGGCGGACCGTCAATCGTGTAGGCAAACCGCCCGTCGGCATCGAGCGCGCCATCGATACGAACGTCGCCGGCGGCTTCCAGCACACGGAAAGCACGCGATGTTTCTCCCGAGTGATGACGACGTTCGAAACGCATGACGTCGGCTGGCAGCAGCGCCACGGCCTTGGGCACGGAGCCATAGCCAGGTGCCGTTGCCAGGCCCTGGTGAATCTGCACGCCCTCACCCGAAAACCACACGAACGCCTGCCGCGCCATCACACTGGCCACCGCCAACAGCGCCACCGCCTCATCGTCCAGTTCCTCGCCGTTGGCGATGGCCGACACCAGCGTGCCGCCGCCGGGCGGTTCGCTGTTGATGCCGAGTGGCAGGCGCGGGTTGGCGCGATCGCCGCGCGTGAGGCTGGCAATGTGCCGGCGTTTGTCCCACGAATGCCCGTTGCGCCACGAGTGCGTGTTGAACGCATCGGCCGGCGCCATGCTGTAACGATCGATGTCCGTCAGTTCTTCACTCGGTGAAGCCGTCAGCGTCTTCAGCGCGCGGCCGCCGGCGGCGGCGTAATGCCCCACGCATGCGGCCAGATGTGCCGGGTCGGGCTCGCCGGTCTGCCAGGCTTCGTTGCCGCAGTCAATCCAGTCAATCACCTGGTGTCGCGCGTCGAGGCCGGCCATGCGGGTCATGAAGTCGCGCCGGTCCGTAATGAGGCCAACGTCACCCAGCGACCACACCGCGCGAAGCCGGCGCGTGGCAAGCGCGGCAAAAAATCGATCGACCTGCGTGTAGTAGTCCGGAGTGAAGCCGGGACCAATCTCGCGTCCGAACCAGAAGGGACGCTCGCGGCGGTCATCCATTTCGGGACACGTGCGCGTGGGATGGCAGCCGAGCACGGCCCACACCCGCACGCCGTGATAACCAGCGCGTGCCACGGCGTCCAGTTCAGCTTCCGCGCGTGATGGGTTGCGCACGAACAGCGAAAACAGGTCCCCCGCGTGCGCGTACACGGGCAGCACCGGTCCGCGATCGTCGCGAAACACCGTGCCTTCGATACGCAGCCGCCCCGTCAGCAGCTCGTCAGCATATTCAAAGGCAACGGTCCCGGTACCGGTCGCAGCGATGACGGCAGCCGCAACCACGCACACCCGCCGCCAGCCGAGGGTCATTCTTCGACCTTACTCCACTGGCCTCGTCAACGGGGGCGCTCGGAACCGATCGCCCCGTCTCCGGTGCTCTGTACCGGTTTCAGGCCCGGCCCTGCAGAGCCGCTGTGCCGCAGTTCGCGCAACCCGCGATAGCGGGCCCTTCAAGTGGTCAGCTTCGCCGGCTTCGTCAGGTGGAACTTCGCCGCATCCTGATAGGCCTTCGCCAGTGCAATCACCTCCAGCTCGCGGTACGGCTGCGCGAAGATGGTGGCGTTGGTCGGCGTGCCAGTGGACGCAAACCCGTTCGGCAGGTTGATGGCCGGATAACACGCCAGGTTGGCCATGCCGGAATGCCGCTGCCACGGCAACTGCGGCGGCTGTGGCTGGGCCGG